>NZ_BCSL01000007.1:0-109018 GCF_001570845.1 Dietzia papillomatosis NBRC 105045
AACAGGGGCGACATCCCGGCAGCCATCTGGGAGCAGTACGGCCACAACCCGACTCCTGTCGTACCGGCGATGCATACTGAGGGCACGTAGGAGAGGAGGGGGAGGTAAGCCATGACCATTGTGTTCGAAAACCCAACTGAGCCGGAGCTTCGCGAGAAGGAGCGGCTCGCGCTCGCACGGGTCGGCCACAGCTACGAGGAGCTGGCCAAGCTCGCCGAACAGTACCTCTTGACCGACGAAGAGCGGGAAGTCTGGGACGAAGTCAAGACGATTCGCTTCCTCTTATGGGATGACTGACGACTTCGGAAGCGATTTCGGTGAAGACGAAAAGCGCGACGCAGACCTTCAACGCGATGTAAGCGACCTCGCGGTGAAGTGCAGTAGCCGCATCGAATCGACGCTGGCCGGCGCCCGATCTGAAGAGCCGTTGAGTGTCGTCAGATCTCCCAAGGGGCCGAGGTTCTCGTTTGAGTTTCGGCGACCACTGAAAGCAGAACGAAATCCTGCCTCGATCGGATTTGTCGAGGTCCACTTCACGGTGGGGCGCGACCGGGCGGGGCGCTACATGGCCGTGTACGAGTCCGCGTTCAAACTCCTTGATATGCGCAAGCGACCGATCTTGCGGATGGAGTATCTGCGCGAGCCGGTGCACGTACCGTCTTCTCACATTCACATACACGCGCAGAGTGGGCCATAACGCTGTTCCTTGCCAAGACGGGTCACAAGACTCCGGCTGCTGTCGAGTCTCTCCACATCCCGACCGGCGGAGAGCGCTTCCGGCCTTGCGTCGAGGACTTCTTGGAGTTCCTGATCGCCGAATGCGGCGTTGAAGGAAGTGGTGACTGGAGAGAACAGATTGACCAAGGGCGAGCTGAATGGAGGGACTATCAAGCCCGCTCGGTCATACGCGAGCGGCCAGAGGTGGCAGCAGAAGTCCTTCGAGAGCTGGGAGCGAAAGTTGAGCTTCCGGAAACCGGATTTCAGCAGTCACCGCGAAACGCCTTCTGAGTGCGGTCAGCCGGCGATCAGGCGGGCGAGCATCGGGTGGTGGAGGACGTACTCGTCCGGGTGGGAGGGCGCCTCCTGCTCACCGAAGTGGATACGACGACGAGTGATCCGCGACAGGATGATGGCCTGCTGCAGCCCGGCGTAGACGTAGTAGAACGGAAGATCCCGGACGGTGGAGCCGGTCAGCTGCTCGTACTGCTCGACGACCTCGGAGTGGTCGAACACGTCCGGGATCCCGGGGAAGCCGAAGGTCTCCGCGAGGTCCTGGAACAGGTCGTGGAAGTACAGGAACCAGCCCAGGTCCACCTCGGCCGGCGCGATGGCCGTCATCTCCCAGTCCAGGACGGCGGTCGGGGTGGTGCCCTCGTAGAGGATGTTGCCGATGCGGGCGTCGCCCCAGCTCAGCACGTCGGGACCGGTCTCGGCGGGCCAGTGCTCCTCGATCCAGTCGAAGGCCCGCTCGATGATCGGGATCCTCAGTCCGTCCTCGCGGGTCGTCCACTCGTAGTAGGCGCGCTGCTCGTCGACGTGCGCTCGCAGGGCGCTCACGCCGGGCGCCGGGGCCAGCATCGGCAGGAGCTCCGCCGGCGCGGGGATGCGATGGATCTCCGCGAGCACCGCCACGGACTCGCGCTGGAGCTCGGCCCGCTGCTCGGGGGCCATCTCGAGCAACCAGCCGTCGAAGACGTACGGGGGATTGTCGACCGGCGCCCGGCCGCTGGCGCGGTCCATCACCAGGAACGGCGCTCCGAGCACGGCCGGGTCCTGCTCGAGCCAGCGCACTCGCGGCACCGGCAGATCGGTGGCCTCGCCGACCGCCCGCATCACGTTGAACTGCTTCTGTAGGTCGTAGACGGGGAACACCGCGAACGCGTCGTCCAGCGGGCACATCCGCGCGACCAGGCGGGCAGGCCGCGGTTCGGACGGGCCCGCCGGTGCGCTGGCCTCGGCCGGGGCCCACGTGGCGTCGAAGAGCACCGAGATGTTGGACATCCCCGAACTCTCCGGCCGGCTCACCGCCGAGACCTCGACCCCGGCTGCAGCGTCGACCTCGTCGCGCTCGGCCAACCATGCGGTGAGACGATCGCGGAACTCGTCGAGATCGGCCTCTCCCGAGGTGACCCGCTGGTGGAGCGGCTCGTCGGAGCGTGTCTGTGTCATGTGATCGGACGTCATGTGATCGGACCCTTCGTGCGGATCTGATGCGCGGGCGGGACTCCGCGACGAGCCCAGTGTGACCCACGACACAGGGGCGGAGGTTCGATACGCCGACGCCCGCAGGCGGCCACGGGGTGTGGGGCGGGAACCTCGTCGTCGTCGTCGTCGTTCCGGTCCGGTCCTGCACGTCGCCAACGCGGTACCGGTGTGACCCACGCCCGTCACGGGGGCGGGCGCGGGTGGCGCCGATCCGTGACCCATCACCGACCTCGTCGCATCGGTAGCCTCGACACACGAGCCGCGGATGTTCGCGGTGGTCACGGTGAGCTACGAAAAGGTGTGTTGTGTCGGTCCCCTTGAGCATTCTCGACCTGGTCTCCATCTCCGAGGGGGCCACCGCGCGTGACGGCATCACCGCGTCGATGGAGTCGGCCCGCCTCGCCGACCGGCTGGGCTACTCGCGGCTGTGGTTCGCCGAACACCACAACACCCCCAACCTCGCCTCGAGCGCCACCTCGCTGCTCATTTCCCAGGCGGCGTCGGTGACCGAGCGGATCCGCGTGGGCTCCGGCGGCGTCATGCTCCCCAACCACGCGCCGCTCATGGTGGCCGAGCAGTACGGCACCCTCGCCAACATCCACGGCGATCGGATCGACCTCGGCCTGGGCCGCGCGCCCGGCACCGACGGCATGACCGCGCAGGCCCTGAGCCGCTCGTCGGCCGAACCGCAGGCGTTCGCCCGCCACATCTATGACCTGCAGGGCTGGTTCGGCGAGTCCGGCACCGCCCACAGCGTGCCGATCTTCTCCGCGGTCTCGCAGGGTATGGAGGTGCCGATCTGGGTGCTGGGCTCCACCGTCAACGGCGCCTCGATCGCCGGTCAGCTGGGCCTGCCGTTCTCGCTGGCCTCGCACTTCGCGCCCGACCAGATCGACGACGCCATCCGCGTGTACCGCGAGACCTTCAGCACCGAGGCGCCCACCGCCCGCATCGAGAAGCCGCAGGTGATGGCCGGCATCAACGTGGTCGTCGCCGACACCGACGCGGAAGCCCAGCGGGAGTTCACCACGCTGCAGCAGATGTTCCTCGACCTCCGCGCCGGGCGCAGCCGCAAGATCCAGCCGCCCGTCGACCCCGCCCAGTTCGCCGGCGCCATCAACCCGATGCTCGACATCAGCGCCGTCGGCTCGCCCGACACGGTCAAGGCGCAGCTGGAGGAGTTCATCGAGCGCACCGGCGCCGACGAGCTCATCACCGTGACGTACGCCTACGACCCGGCTGTGCGGAACCGGTCGATCGAGTTGCTCGCCGACCTCTGGTTCTAGCGCGCCGGACCCGTGGAGTTCCTCACCGTCCTCTTCCTCATCGGTATCACCGCGGAGGCGATGACCGGCGCGCTCGCCGCCGGTCGCGAGCGCATGGACCTGTTCGGGGTGGTGATCGTCGCGTGCGTCACCGCCATCGGCGGCGGCTCGATCCGGGACGTCCTGCTGGGCCACTATCCGCTCATCTGGGTGGCGCACCCGTCCTACCTCGCGCTGGTCTCGCTGGCCGCGGTCGTCACCGTGGTCGTCGCCCCGATCATGCGGCACTTCAGGGTGCTCTTCCTGGGGCTCGACGCCCTCGGGTTGGCGGTCTTCGCGATCATCGGCGCGCGGATCGCTCTCGAGATGGGGCACGGCGTCCTCATCGCCGTCGCCGCCGCGGTCATCACCGGCGTGTTCGGCGGAGTCATGCGTGACCTGCTGTGCGACCGGGTGCCACTGGTGTTCCGGCAGGAGCTGTACGCCAGCATCGCCATCCTGGCCGCGCTCGTCTTTGTGGGCCTCACGGCCGTCGGCGTCCCGGAGAACTGGGGCGCAGTTATCACCCTGGTCGTGGGGTTCAGCCTTCGCGTGGCCGCGATCCGCTTCAAGCTCGGTCTACCGGTGTTCGACTACTACCAGGAGCGCGAGCAGCCCGAGCGCCCGTTACGTGGACGTCGTCGGCACCGCTTGAGTGCCCGGGGCTGGTCAAAGGACGTGGACTGACAGATCGGGCGGGCGGTCGTGCCGCGGACGGGCTCACCGATTCCGTGTGTACATCCTCCTTGGAGTCGGCCGGAGGCGAGCCGGCCCTGGCGGCTCACGTTCGTCTGACGCCGGTTGAGTGCGATGGTGGCGCCGACAATGTCATTCAAGGGCGCCTACAGTGACATTGTGAACCTGGAAATGTTCGTCAACGACGCGACGGGCGCGCTCGTAGATATCGTCGGCACCGACCCGCGCGTCGGCGACTGGCGCCATAAAGCGTTCGTCCCCGCGCGGCTTCCCGAGGGGATGCCAGAACTGACGATGCCTACCGTTCTGGCAGTGGGGAACGCCCGGGCGGCGTTGGCCTCCTTGGACAGCACCGCGCGACGCTTACCGGATCCAACCCTCCTCCGCGTCCCTACTCTCCGCCGTGAGGCGCACTCGACCTCCGCTCTGGAGGGCACATACGCACCCCTGTCCGAAGTGCTGGGGGCGGACGTGGAGGAACCTGGGTCGCCGGACCTCCGTGAGATCCTTAACTTCGAGGTGATGGCGCGCCTCGGGTTTGCCTGGGCCGCGGACGGACGCCCGCTGTCGACGACGATGTTGTACGACCTTCAAGGCGTGCTCATGAGGGGTGGGCCCCTTGAGGAGGTCTCAGGTCGGCTACGCGATACCCAGGTTGTCGTCGGCCTGAGGTCGGATGTGGACCCGGGCGGTCCGGCGATCATGCGAGCCCGCTTCGTCCCGGCGCCCCCTGGCCCGCTCCTCGAGGCGGGATTGTCCGACCTCGTCGACTGGATGCGAACTGACCACAGTTCGACGCTCGACCCCGTCGTCGCTGCGGCTATGTCGCATTACCAGTTCGAGACATTGCACCCGTTCCGCGACGGGAACGGCCGCCTCGGGAGGTTTCTTATCGTCCTACACCTCCTCTCGATGGACGTCCTAGGGGAGCCGACCCTCACCGTGTCTCCGTGGTTCGAGGCTCGACGTGCCGAGTACTACGACGCACTTCTCGGCGTGAGTACGCGGGGAGACTGGGACACCTACGTGGCGTTTTTCGCACGGGGACTCGAAGCTGCCGCGCGCACCACGCACACGCAGATGATCGAACTCGTCGGCGTGCAAGCCGAACTCAAGGAAATCGTCCGCGGGTCCCACTTGCGGTCTGCAACGCCGATCTCGGTAGTCGACCTCGCCGTTGCCCATCCGACTTTCACGGTCCGCCACGTCGAACAGGCGCTGGGCGTCTCCTACGGGCGAGCCAACAAGGTTGTCGGACAGCTGGTGGAACTCGGTGTTCTGGCCTTTATCGATCCTGAGGCCTACAAGCGTCGGGTGTACGCCCCTCGCGTACACGACGTGATTCTCGGGAGGGGATAGGCGGTCGAACTGCTCGCCGCCCACTGGTTCTGACGTTCGGCCCGCCACGCGGTTCCGTCGCGCGCACCGGAAGCTGACACCCGGTAGCGCTGATACAACGGGGTATGGCCATCGATGCATTCGAACCACACCCCCTCGTCCGGCTGCTCGGTAAGCCCACGGACGACTTCACCGCGGGCGACCTCGTCCGGGCGGTCGAGGAGCTGGGCCTGAGCCAGGTCAACCTGCGCTACGTGGGCGGCGACGGGCGCCTCAAGACCGTCGCCTTCCCCATCAACTCCCGCGAGCACCTCGGCGAGGTGCTCACCCGCGGCGAGCGCGTGGACGGCTCGAGCGTCTTCCCCGGCACAGACACCGACGCCAGCGACGTCTACATCGTGCCCCGGCACCGCACCGCGTTCCTCAACCCCTTCGGTGAACGCTGCTCGCTCGACGTGCTCTGCTCGTTCTACGCGCCCGACGGGACGCCGCTGCCCTACGCGCGCGAGCAGGTGGTGCGCCGCGCCGCCGAGACGCTGACGCGGCAGACCGGCATGACGCTCGAGGCCTTCGGCGAGCTCGAGTACTACCTCGTCGACGCGCCCGAAGCGATCTACCCGGTCGAGGAGGAGCGCGGCTACCAGGAGTCGGCTCCGTTCTCCAAGCACGAGCGGGTCCGCGAGCAGGTGCTGGGCCGCCTCGCCGCCATGGGGATACCGCTGAAGTACGCGCACGGCGAGGTCGGCAACATCCTCACCGGCGACCGGCAGATGGTCCAGCACGAGATTGAGCTCCAGCCCCTGCCCCTCGAGCAGGCGGCCGACGCCCTCGTCCTGACCAAGTGGGTGGTGCGCGAGGTCGCCTACTCCCACGGCCTCGAGGCGACCTTCGCCCCGCTGGTGAGCGGCGAGGGCGCCGGCAACGGCCTGCACGTCCACAGTCGCCTGGTACGCGACGGCGCCAACGCCATCGTGGGTGAGGCGGGCATCAACGACACCGGGCGACGCCTGATCGCCGGTTACCTCTCGGCGGCCAGGGCCCTGTCCGCGGTCGGCAACACGGTGCCGACGTCCTACCTGCGGTTCGCCGAGGGCGACGAGTCTCCCGAGGACATCTGCTGGGGTGAGCAGGACCGCACCGGCCTCGTCCGAGTCCCGCTGGCCTGGGGCGGCGACGTGCTCGCCGGTATGGTCGCCCACGCCAACCCCGGCACCAGCGAGCCGATCCCCGACCCCACCGTCCATCCCCAGACCGTCGAGCTCCGGCTCGGCGACGGGTCGGCCGACGTGCACCTGCTGTTGGCCGGCATGGCCGTGGCGGCCAGGCGCGGGCTCGACGACCCGGGCAGCCTGGAGCAGGCCGAGCGACTCAACGCCGCCGGCGGTGAGGACTTCGAGACCCTGCCCACCTCGTGCGCGGAGTCGGCCGACGTGCTGGAGGCCGAGCGAGAGATGTTCGAGACCGACGGTGTGTTCCCCGCCGCGCTCATCGACTCGGTGCTCGCGGGGCTACGCGGTGATGGCGACGACGATGACGACGACAACGACGACGACGACGAGGTGGGCAACTCCGGAAGCGGAGAGGTCGACCGGGAGGAGCTCATCCGCCGTCACTGGCACGTCGGCTGAACCCGCCCGGCCGGCGAGGTGGCACTACCGGCCGTGCAGCTCCCGGGGCTCAGCTCAGCGGCTGATCTCCGCCCACAGTGCCCGGACCCGGCCGTCGATCTCCTCGACGATCCGGCGGACGGTGTCCTCGGACTCGCCCCGGGGGTCGACCAGGTCCCAGTCCAGGTAGTTCTTGCCCGGGTAGACGGGGCACGCGTCGCCACAGCCCATGGTGATCACATAGTCGGCCGCGCGGACCACGTCATCGGTCAGTGGCTTGGGGAACGCCCCGGCCATGTCGATTCCCCGGGATTCCAGCTCGGCGAGGACCCGCGGATCCACCTCCGAGCCGGGGAGTGAGCCGGCAGACCGGACCTCCACGTCGGCGCCGACATGATGTCGCAACAGGGCCGCGGCGATCTGGGAACGGCCGGCGTTCTGGACGCAGACGAACAGCACCTGGGGGACCGCGGACTCGAGCTTGCCCTGGGCGAGTGCCAGAGCCCGGAGCCGATCGGCCGCGAAGTGCTGGGCCAGTGCCGCAAGATGCGTCCTGACCTTCGCCGTGCGGCCCAGCGTCGCGTAGGACTCGAACACGTACCGCTCGACGGTCTCCGGCGAGAAGATCCCCTCGTATGTCGTGGCGAGTCTCTCGGCGGCGCGGTGCAGGACGTGGACGTCCAGCTCGGGGGTGTCGGTGATCATGATGGGCCCTTTCAGCTTGAGGTGGAGCCGGAGGTCACGCCGATGGAGATCAGGTCAGGGGAGCCACTACGACCCGGTCTCGAGCAGTTCGGAGATCAGCGCGGTGACCCGCCGCTTGATCTCGTCGCGGATGGGGCGGACGGCCTCGATTCCCTGGCCTGCCGGGTCCGCCAAGTCCCAGTCCTCGTACCGCTTGCCGGGGAAGATCGGGCACGCGTCGCCGCAGCCCATGGTGATGACCACGTCGGAGGCGCGGACGGTGTCGGTGGTGAGGATCTTCGGGGTCGCCGAGGTGATGTCGACGCCGTCCTCGGCCATCGCCTCGACGGCGACCGGGTTGATCTGATCCTTGGGTGCCGACCCGGCAGACAGGACGTCGATTCGTCCTCCGGCCAGGTGGGACAGGTAGCCGGCGGCCATCTGGGAGCGCCCGGCGTTGTGGACGCAGACGAACAGCACCCGGGGCCTGGAATCGGTCAGCTCTGCGAGCAGGGTGCGGACGCGGCGATCGATGTCGTCGCGGACCAGACGCATCCGCTCCATGCCCTCGATGCCCCGGTGCGACGGCTCGTCGGTGCGCCAGATTTCGAGCGCGCTGACCTCGTCGTCGTCGATCTCCCCGGCGGCCTCGTCGCCCAGGACGATCACCCGGTCCACCTGTCGCAGCAGGTCGGGGTCGACGGCCGTGGGGGTCTCGCCGGACATGTCGGCGCCGACCTCGGCGACCACCTCCGCGGACAGCGCGTTGACGGCCGAGCCGGGCCGGGTCCCCGCCGAGTGCACCTCGATCGCGTCACCGGCGTGCAGGCGCATGAGCGCCGCCGCCATCTGGGACTTGCCGCCGTTCTTCACGCACACGAACAGAACGCTGGGGACGTGGTGCGCCTGCTGCTCCCCGGTCATGAGCGGGTCCCGGTCACCGAACGATCGGGCAGGGTCGGGTCGCCCGGGAAGAGTTTCGGTCCCGCCCACAGGGCGACGTAGACGAGCCCGATGAGGACCGGGACCTCGATGAGCGGCCCGACCACGCCTGCGAGGGCCTGGCCGGAGGCGATGCCGAAGGTGCCGATCGACACCGCGATCGCCAGCTCGAAGTTGTTGCCCGACGCGGTGAAGGCCACGCTGGTCGACTTCGCGTAGTTCAGCCCGACCGCCCGCGAGGCGAACAGGCTGATGAGGAACATGAGGACGAAGTACAGCAGGAGGGGCACGGCCATCCGCGCCACGTCGAGCGGCTGGGACGTGATGGCATCGCCCTGCATGGCGAACAGCAACACGATCGTGAACAGCAGCCCGTAGAGGGCCCACGGGCCGATCCGGGGGAGGAACGTCTCCTCGTACCACTCCCGGCCCTTGGCCCGCTCGCCGAACACTCGGGTGAGGAAGCCGGCCAGCAGCGGGATACCGAGGAACACCAGCACCGAGAGCACGATCGCCCACACCGAGAACTCGGCCGTCGTGGTCTCCAGCCCCAGCCAGGAGGGCAGAAGCTGCAGGTAGAACCAGCCCAGGGCGCCGAACGCCACGACCTGGAACACCGAGTTGATCGCGACCAGCACCGCGGCGGCCTCCCGGTCCCCGCAGGCCAGGTCGTTCCAGATGAACACCATGGCGATGCAGCGGGCCAGGCCCACGATGATCAGCCCGGTACGGAACTCCGGCAGGTCGGGTAGGAAGACCCACGCGAGGGTGAACATGAACGCCGGACCGGCGATCCAGTTGAGGAACAGCGACAGCGTGAGCAGTTTCCGGTCACCGGTGACCCGGTGGGTCTCGTCGTAGCGGACCTTCGCGAGGACCGGGTACATCATCACCAACAGGCCGATGGCGATCGGGACGGAGATCCCGCCGATCTTCACCGAGTCCAGCGCCCGGTCTAGGCCGGGGATGAACCGTCCGAGCAGCAGCCCGACGGCCATCGCCATGAGAATCCAGAGGGCCAGCCAGCGGTCGAGGAACGACATCTTCTTGGCGACCGGTGCCACGCCGGGCCCGGTCATCATGGTGCTCATCCGGGGGAACGTCCTTAGATCGATGATTGTCTATGGGGGAGGCTAGGCTGACACATCGGTAAGTGTCAATGTATCTTCGGGGGCAGGTGAGGTGGACGATGACAACAGTGGAACCCGGCCTGTCGGCGCCGGAGCAGGACGCGTGTTGTTCGATGTCGGCGGGGCCGGTGGACGCTTCCACCGCCGAGCGGATGTCGGCGCGACTCAAGGCGCTCGCGGACCCGATGCGGTTGCGCCTGTTGTCGCACATCGCGGCACAGGGGTGCGACTCCGTGTGCGCGTGCGACCTGCTCGAGGTCGTCGACATCAGCCAGCCCACGATCAGCCACCATCTCAAGAAGCTCGTCGAGGCCGGGTTGCTGGTCCGCGAGCAGCGCGGCAAGTGGGCGCACTACTCGGTGGTGCGCGAGTCGTTCAACGACCTGCGTAGCTTCCTCGACCTGTCCTGACCGGGCGCGACGACGCGGTGGGGAGCCCGGTGGGGAGCCCGGTCGTCGGCTACCCGGTGCGACCGTAGGGCGTGATGACCGCGGCCCTGTGGTGCTCGCGCATGGCGCGGAAGTGCGCGGAGGAGTCGAGCAGCGAGCGGTTGCCCAGGGTGGTGGCCAGGCGGCCCTCGGCGAGCTCGGAGGCCGGGTGGACGGCGCGTCTGAGCTGGTCGGCGAGGTAGTCCGGCCGCCCGTACACCGACATGTGGCGGGCGGCGTGCGCCGCTGAGGCGTCGATGCCGGCCCAGTTGACGGCCCACCCGGCGTGGCGGAACATCTGGTCGAAGAAGACTCGCTGCGTGCGGCTGTTCCCATCGCGGAACGGGTGCACGAGGGTGAGCTCGGACCAGTGCTCGGCGATGGTGTCGGTGGCCGCGTCGGGGTCGGTGGTGCTGGGCGGTCGGATGGCGATCTGCCGGAAGACCCGGTCGAGCTCGTCGGGCAGGAACTGCGGGCGGGCATGAGGGATGCCGAGGGCGCGGGTGTCGACGGTGCGGAGCTCGCCGGCCCAGTCGAAGACGTCCTGGAGGATGTAGCGGTGGATCGCGCGGAGGTGCTTGAAATCGAATCGACCCTCCAGCGGGCTGAGTTCCAGTTCCACGACCCGGAAGAAGGCCAGGTCGCGCTCGTATTCCGCCAGCTCGGCGGGGTCGGAGATGCCCAGTCGGTTACGCAGAACCCCCGAGGGTTCCTTGTACGGATCTCGGGGGTTCATGGGCGTGAGGGCAGCGTCAGGGAGCGGTGCGCTCACGCACCGCGGCGCGGATCTCGGCGAGAGCCCGGTCGCGGCTGAGGAGCCCGTCGGCGAACCGGCGGGTGATCTCGAGGGCCTCGGGTGAGGGCTCCATGCCGGCCATGCGGTGGCCGGCGGCGGCTCCTGCGAGTGCCTGGTCGGTGGTCGGGCGGATGCGGGTGGCCACACAGTCTCCTTGCGTCGACGTGCAGCCGATTCTACCTGCTCAGCAGGGCGGGGACCGCGACCGGCAAGTGGACCGCCCCGCCCCGCCTCGGTCGTTCTCGTCGCCTCAAACCGTGATACAGTTTTGAATGTGAAAGCGGTGATCTACGCGTCCGCACGCCGACATGGAGTTGCGGATGCGGAGATCAGAGCGGTGCTGGCGCATCCGATAGTTCGCTATGGCCTGGTGCCTCGGGCGGATCCCGAGGCGAAGCTGGTCAGGATGGTCGGCGACATGAACGGTGGGGCCTTGATCGAAGTGGTCGCCGACCAGATCGAGCAAGATGAGCTGCATGTGTTCCACGCCATGCTGCTGACGGCGGCTGTGGCTCGCGAGGTCCTCGTGGCAACCGGAGGGGCGGTTGATCTGACCGATGAGGTCAGTGCCCGGCAGAGAGCGCGATTGGAGGAATGATGAGTGCTGCCAGTGAACGTGAAGCCCGCTACGAGCGTCTTGCCGACGCGGTGGAGGCCGGCGAGTACGAGATCGACGCCGGGGCTGTCGAAATACGTCCGGACTACCGGCCCGGCCGGCCGCGGACCGGTGATGTCGCAGAAGAGACCCGGCCGTTGGCTGTCCGTTTGACCGAGTCGGACCGCCGAAGGCTTGCGGACTATGCCGAGCGGACCGGGCAGCCGATGAGTGCGGTTATCCGGTCAGCGATCGACGAGTACCTCGGACGTCATCCCGCAGCCTGACAGGCCGGAGATCCGATAACCGTCGACTTCTCACCGTAGTGCGCCCGCCGATCTCCGCTTCGAAGGACGTCGAGCAGGTCGGGGACGAACCACCCCGGTGCGCGCCGCCCGAACTCGTCCCGCTCCACCGCCCCGGCACCCGCGGGCACCCGGCCGAGCACCGGAACCCCGGTCAGGCGGGGCAGATCCTCGAGGTTGCAGCGCTCGGCGAGGTCCGGATCGGCCGGCCAGGACCCGATGACGATCCCCGCGCACCGCAGACCCGCCGCCTCGATCGCGCGGACGGTGAGCTCGGTGTCCGACAGCGTGCCCAGTCCGGCCCTCGCGACCACGATGACCGGGGCGTCGAGCGACCGGGCGAGGTCGAGGACGGTGAGGCCGGTACCGAGCCGGACGAGCACGCCGCCGGCGCCCTCGACCAGATCCAGGCGCCCGCGTGCAGGTCCGGAGGCCGCCGCGGTGTCGGGCGCCGACCCGCCGGACGTGCGGAGCCACGCGCGGATCGGATCGATCAACTCGGGCAGCGTGGACTGCGGCAGGCCGGCGACGCGGGCGGCGGTCTCAGGCGCCAGCGGATCGGGCAGCCGACGGATCTCCAGCATCCGCCGCACCCTGGACAGGCGCGCGGCCTCGTGGGCGTCGCCGGGCTCGCCGGGCGCGAGGCCCGTCTGGATCGGTTTGCAGATCCCCACGTCCAGGCCCGCCGACAGGCCGTGGGCGGCCAGCGCTGCGGTGGCGATGGTCTTGCCCACGTCCGTGCCGGTGCCGGTGATGACGATCGGCGCCGGGGCGGGCGGGGATGCGGAGCCGGAAGACGCGGTCATGCGCGGGCCCCCTCGAGCCGCGCTGCCGCCCCAACCGGGTGCCCGTGCTCGGCCAACACCTGGGCCAGCACGTCGCTCGCCCGCGCGAGGTCGGCGTCGGAGAGGTCCGCCCGGGCGGTGAGGCGCAGCCGCGCGGTGCCCTCGGGAACCGACGGCGGGCGGAAGCACCCCACCCGGACGCCCAGCTCGAGGCACCTGCCGGCGGCGGAGACCGCGCGGGCGGGGTCGCCGAGGATCACCGACACCACCGCCGAGCGTGGCTGCTCGGCGCCGGTGACCGCGGCCAGGTGCTCGGCGACCTCCACCACGCGCGAGGCGAGCGAGGGGTCGCGGCGCAGGACGCCGAGGGCGGCGCGGGCCGCGCCGACCGCGGCGGGGGCGAGGCCGGTGTCGAAGATGAAGGTGCGCGCGCTGCTGATGAGGTGCTCGCGCACCCGCTCGGACGCCAGGACCACCCCGCCCTGCGACCCGAGCGCCTTGGACAGCGTCGCCGTGACCACCACGTCCTCGTGCCTGCTCAACCCCAGTTCGTCCACGAGCCCCCGCCCGCGGTCGCCGCGCACGCCGAGGCCGTGGGCCTCGTCGACCAGCAGGACCGCGCCGTGCGCGCGGCTCGCCCCGTGCAGCGCGAGCAGGGGAGCCAGCTCACCGTCGGCGCTGTACACCGAGTCGGTAACGACCAGCGCGCGCTCCTCGGTGCGCTCGGCCAGGGCGCGTGCCGCCGCCGCGACGTCACCCCGGTCGACGACGACGACACGCGCCCTCGCGAGCCGGCACGCGTCCACCAACGACGCGTGCGAGCCGCCGTCGGAGACGATGAGCGATCCCCGCCCGGACAGCGCCACCACGGCTCCGAGGTTGGCGGTGTAGCCGGAGGAGAAGACCAGCGCGGCGGGCTTGCCAGTGAACTCGGCGAGCTCGTCCTCGAGCGCCAGATGCTCCTCCGTCGTGCCCGTGACCAGGCGTGATCCCGTCGCGCCCGCACCCCAACGGCGCGTCGCTGCCACGGCGGCGTCCACGACCTCGGGGTGCCGACCCAGCCCGAGGTAGTCGTTGGAGGCGAGGTCGATCACGCCGTCATCGGCCGCGCGTGGGGCCAGCACCCGCCGCACATGCCGGGCGGCCCGGTCGGCGGCGGCGTCGTCGAGCCAGTCCAGGGCGGGGGAGCGGTCGGGCGCGGGCCCGACCGGTGAGCTCGGCCCGATCATCGGCCCGCTCCCGCCGCTGCAGCCCCGGCCACCGCCGCCGCACAGATCCGATCGATCTCGTCATCCGTAGAGGTGTACGGCGGCATCGTGTAGATGAGATCCCGGAAGGGGCGCAGCCACACGCCGTGCGAGGTGATCGCTGTTGTCGTCGTCGTCATCTCCACCGGCTCGGCCAGCTGGATCACCCCGATCGCCCCGAGCACCCGCACGTCCACCACACCGGGCACGTCGAGCGCGGGCGCCAGCCCGTGGCGCAGGCGTGCCTCGATGCGTGGCACGTCGCGCCGCCACCCGCCGCCGGCCACCAGATCCAGCGACGCGCACGCCACCGCGCACGCCAGCGGATTGCCCATGAACGTCGGCCCGTGCGCCAGGCCCCCCGCCTCGCTGGCGCTGATGACCTCGGCCACCCGGTCGGTGGTGAGCGTCGCGGCGAGGGTGAGATACCCGCCGGTCAGGGCCTTGCCCACGCACATCACGTCCGGTGCGACGCCCGCGTGGTCTGCGGCCCACAGCTCGCCGGTGCGGCCGAAGCCGGTGGCGATCTCGTCGAAGATGAGCAGCGTGCCCGTCTCGTCGGCCAACCGGCGCAGGTCACGCAGGTACCCGGGGTGGTGGAAGCGCATCCCGCCCGCGCCCTGGACCACCGGCTCGACGATGATCCCCGCCAGCTCGTCGGCGCTCCTCCGGATCACCCGCTCGAGCTCGGCGACGTAAGCGGGGTCGTAGTCGGCGGGCGGAGCGGGCGCGAAGACCTGCTCGGCCACCACCCCGCGCCACATCGAGTGCATTCCGCCGTCGGGGTCGCACACGCTCATGGGCGTCAGGGTGTCGCCGTGGTAGCCGCCGCGCCACGTCGCCAGACGGGTCCGCCCGGGGTGGCCGATCGAGCGCTGGTACTGGATCGCCATCTTCGCCGCGACCTCTACGGACACAGAGCCCGAGTCGGCGAGGAAGACCTTGTTCAGCGCGCCGGGGGCGAGGCGGGCGAGCCGCGTGGCCAGCTCGACTGCCGGTTCGTGCGTGAGCCCGCCGAACATCACGTGGCTCATCGTGTCGATCTGCCGGTGCGCGGCCGCGTCGAGGTGTGGGTGCCGGTAACCGTGGATCGCCGCCCACCACGAGCTCATGCCGTCGATGAGCTCGCGCCCGTCGGCCAGCCGCAGCCGCACACCCTCCGCCGAGACCACCGGCAGTGGCTGGGTGCTCGCGGGGAACCCGCCGTAGGGGTGCCACACGTGCTCGGCGTCGGCGGCGAGAAGGGCGGCGGTGCGCGCCTGCGCGGCGTCGGCGGCGAGGAGGGCGGAGGGAGTGTCGACGACGACGAGGTCGTCCGTGCGGGGGAGGTGGACGGAGGCCGACATGTCAGGCGTTCGCGGGCTCGCTCGTGCCGGCTCCGCGCGTGCGGATGGCCACCTTCTCCTCCCGCCTCCCGGGGGCCTCGACGGGCTGGTCCATCCGCAGGACCTCGAGACCGGCGTCGGCGATCATCTGCAGGTCCTGGGCGCCGGGCTGGCCCTCGCTGGTGAGGTAATCGCCCAGGAACAGCGAGTTCGCCACGTACAGGGCGATGCCCTGCAGGTTGCCCAGGTGTCGCTCGCGTCCGGCGGCCACGCGGATCTCGGTGTCGGGGGCGACGAAGCGGACCATGGCGAGGATGCGCAGGCAGTCGCGTGGGTTGAGCGTGTCGACGCCCTCGAGCGGGGTGCCGTCGAAGGGCAGGAGGAAGTTCACCGGGATCGAGTCGACCTCCTTGGCGCGCAGATCGAAGGCCAGCTCCACGAGCTGCTCGCGGGTCTCACCCATACCGGCGATGAAGCCCGAGCACGCCGACAGGCCCGCGCCGTGCGCCTGGGCGACGGTGTGTTCGCGGTCGGCGTAGGAGTGGGTGGTGCAGATGTCCTCGTAGTGACTCTCGGCCGTGTTGAGGTTGTGGTTGTAGGCGTCGGCGCCGCTCGCGCACAGCTTCTCGGCCTGGCCGTCCTTCAGTGCGCCCAGGCAGGCGCACACCTCGACGCCCGGGGTGTCGGACTTGATGGCCTCGATGATGTCGGTGACCTTGCCGACCTCGCGGTTGCTGGGGCCGGTGCCGCTGGCGACCAGGCACACGCGCGAGGCGCCGGCCGCGATGCCCGCCTTGGCGGCGGTGACGGCCTCGTCGGTGTTCAGCCACGTGTAGCGCAGGATGCCGGCCGTGGAGTTGAGGCGCTGCGAGCAGTAGAAGCAGTCCTCCGGGCACAGGCCGGACTTGAGGTTGACCAGGTAGTTGACCTTGACCTTGTTGCCGAAGTGCTCGAACCGCAGCCGGGACGCCGCGGCCACGACCTCCATGAGCTCGGAGTCCGGCGAGTCGAGGACTGCCAGGGCGTCCGCCGCGGTGACGGCTCCGCCGGCGAGGACGTGGTCCGCGAGCTCGTGCCAGCGGGGGGTGGTGACGGGCATGGCTTCCTCCTGAACGCCGTTCATCGAACGGTGTTCAAGCTAGCCGAGCGCCCCCGTCTTGTACAGCGTTCAGGAGGATCGGGGTGGCGCGGTAGGATCATCGATCGTGGCCCTGACAACGACAACGGTCGTCGACACCGCGCTCGACCTGCTCCGCGAGTCCGGGCTGCCCGGGATGTCGATGCGCACGTTGGCGACGCGGTTGGGCGTCCAGCCGAGCGCGCTGTACTGGCACGTGCCGTCCAAGCAGGCGCTGCTCACCGCGGTCGCCGAGCGGGTCCTCGCGGCCATGGGCTCGGTTGGCTCGGGTGCGTCTGCGGCCGCCGAGCTGCGGGAGGTGGGTGCGGTGCTGCGCGCGGCGGTCACGGGCGTGCCGGACGGCGCGGAGATCGTCGCACTCGGCCTCGCGGCGGGTGCGGTGAACCCGGTCGCCGGGGCGGTCGAGGCCACCTGCGTCCGCCACGGCCTGGAGGATCGGGCCGCTGGCCTGACGACGGCTCTGACCTCCTACGTGCTGGGCCTGAGCCTCGAGGAGCAGACGCACTACAATCTCACCGTCGCCGATCCCGCGACGCCTCCGGTCGAATTCGAGGCGCGGTTCGAGCTGGGCCTTGACGCGCTGCTCGCGGGCGTGCCCGCCTGACGCTCGCCGCAGCGCGCCACGGGTGGGCCGGCGCCGTCGCGCCGCCGGCCGGATCAGTAGCGGGCGAACACCTGGGTGGCGTAGAGCTTGCCGTCCGCGGCCACGGCGGCGCCCATGCCCATCGAGGTGTGGCCCGGGTTGAGGAGGTTCGCGCGGTGGCTGGGGGAGTTCATCCATTGGTCCACCAGCTGCTGCGGCGTGGCGTGCGCATAGTTCTGCAGGACGTTCTCGCCGAAGTGGCGCCAGCCGCCGGGGATCTCGTCGCGCACGTGCGGGTTGTGGAACATGCGGTTCTGAGCGGCCTGCGTGCCGCTCCAGCGGACCGCCACGTCCGTCAACCCGCCGTGGCTCTGGAGCGGGGCGAGACCGTGCGCGCTGCGAGCGGCATTGGTGGCGTTCTCGAGCTGGGCGCGGTACTCGGCGGAGGCGGGATCCAGGGTGGGCGCACCCCCGGCGGGCGCAGGAGCGGCGAATCCGATCGTCAGGCCGGGCAGGTGGATCTGCGGCAACTGGATCTGGGGCGCCTGAGCCGACGCCTGGGGTCCGGCGCCGAGGGCGACGGTGGCGGACGCCGCGGCGACCAGGATCAGGCCGCGGCGCAGATGGTGGAGGGCTCGGGTCACGAGGGTGGGTACCTTTCGTGTGCTGCGACCCGACGGTCGGATCGGCAGCCGAGACGGTAGGGCCGACCGGTGCCCTAAGCCAGCCGTCATCACCCCGTGACCGGCCTGACCTGCACTCCGCCGGGGGCGAGCGCACCCCCGCTGGACGGGTGTTCGTGTCAGTCGCGGGCGAAGTCCTGGACCACGTGCACGGTTCCGTCCTCCGCGGTGACCACTCCCACGCCGACCCGCGTGAACTCGCCGTCGAGCATGCGCTCCCGCATCCCGGTGTCGGTGAGCAGTGCGGACAGCGTCTTCTGCGGCGTCGCGCCGGCGGGCAGGGTCAGCACGGTGCGGTCGCCGGACCTCTCGCCCGCGGGGGCCGCCTCCGAGTCGTCGTCCTCACCCGCCCGGGCGTCGGCGGGGACGGGGGCGTCGCCCGTGGCCGGATCGCCCGCGGCGAGTTCGGCTGCGCGCTCACGGGCCGATGCCTCCAGTACCGGGTCGGTGACCAGTCGGTCCGCGCCCACCACGAGACGGGCGTCGTTGACCGCTGCGACCACGCTGCCCTCGAACGCCATCAGCCGTACCTCCTCCGGTAGGAGATCGGCGGTGGCGGGATCGGCTGCGGCGGCGCCGCCGGGCTGGGCGTCGGCCGGGGCGAGCGACGACAGGCCGGGGATCGCCAGGCCGAACGGCAGGGCGAATTCCAGTGATCCCTGGGCGGCCGCGGTGCCCGCGCCGGAGACGAGCAGGAGGGCTGCGGCGCCCGTGGTGACAGCGGAGCGGAAGTGGTGACGCACGCGATGGTCCTTTCCTCGGTCCCCGGCTCGCGCCGGGATTGCGTGGGGCGAAGTGGACTGGGCGGCAAGGGTGCCGCTCAGTCACTCCTGCAACTATCGCCACTCTAGTCACACGCGTTACCGGTATGCGATTCGTGAACGGGGCCTCGCCGCGCCGAGAGTGCGGCCGCACGGGCCGGTGGGTCAGCGCAGACTGACGAAGTTCTGCGTGGAGTACAGCTTCCGGCTGTCGGCCACGTCCGCGCCCACGCCGAGGTGCGTGTGGGCGGGATTGAGAAGGTTGACGCGGTGCGGGGTCGAGTTCATCCACTGACGCACCAGGGTCTCGCCACTGGCGCCGCACCAGTTCTGCAGCACGTTCTCGCCATAGCTGCGCCACTGTCCGGGGTAGGCCGCGGTGACCTGGGCGCGGATTCCGGGGTTGTGGTACATCCGGTCCTCGGTGGCCATCTGTTCGCTCCAGGTCTGGGCGATCCCGTCCAGGCTCTCGAGCCGCTTGACGGGGGCCACCTTCGCGGCCGCGCGCTCGCGGTTGGTGTGTTCGTGGACGTCCTCGATCACCTGCTCGAGCTCCGCGGGGGTCGCGGACTCGCAGGGCGCCGGCGTGGCCATGGTGAATTCGAGAGACTGGGCGGCGGTGACCGGGGCGGTCAGGACGGTGAATGTGGCGGCGGCGATGACGACAGCGCGTATGCGGAGCCGGGCGATAGTTCTCATGAGGGGATCCTGAGGGGATATGGGGGATGTGAGGGTGGCGGAGGGGTTGCCACGACCTGAGAATAAGGTCACGTCCCGGCGGCCACGCGAGAATCCACCCCCGCCGGTCCGGGGGCCGGATCGCGAAAAGGCCAGGTCGGCACGACGAGTGTCGCTCCGTCATCTAAACGATCGTCCAAGAGCGCCGAACGCGGCCCGCCGGGTCCACGGATTGCGGCCCTGACCCGGCGCGCGGTGCCCGGGCCGGCGGGATACGGATGAGCGTTTTCTCGCCGTTCACACGTTGAGATGATCACCACACGTGGTCGGATCAGCCCCGCGACCACCCGGCCGGAGGGGGTGGGTCGATTCCCTCCGCCTGAACCGCCCATCCGCGCGGAGGCCGGGTGTCGCGGAGGCAGGGCGTCAGGCGCAGCGCTTCTCGCGGCGGCGATCCACCACGCTGAACGCCAACGCGCCCGCCGCCAGCACCGCGATGATGCCCAGCGCCGCGCGGAACGCCAGCAGCCAGTCGCCGCGGGACTCGACGATGCCGAAGAGCACCCCGGGCACGATCGCCGTGCCGACCGCCGTGCCCATGCGCTGGCCCAGCGAGATGATGCTGCCCGCGACGCCGCCGTAGGCCGGGTCCACGGCCCGAAGGGTGAGGGTCTGGTTGGGCGAGATGGTCATGCCCTGGGCGATGCCGATGAACGCCGCCGGGACCATGAACACCAGGTAGTGCAGCGTGCCGGATTCGACGAAGCCGGCCAGGACCATGAACGTCACCAGTGCGGTGATCGTGATGGAGAAACCGGTGATGACCATCCGTCGCCCGAGGCGCAGCACGAAACGTCCTGCGACCTGCGCGGAGATCGCCGCGCAGACCGACGCCGGGAGGCTGATGAACGCCGAGTCGATGGGTGCGTAGCCCAGGTGGAACTGCAGGTACAGCGGCATGATGACCCACAGGCTGGTGCCGCCCACGAAGTAGATGGACACGATGATCATGCCGTTGCGGAAGCCCGCGTCGCGGAAGATGTCCGGGTTGACCAGCGGCGGCCGCCCGAGCCGCTCGTAACGCCGCTCCCACCACGCGAACACCCCGAGCAGGGCCAGCCCGGCGGGCACCAGCGCCCAGTACGCCGGATGGAGGTCGCGGCCGAGGAACGGCAGCATCACCGCCAGCACGGCCACACCGAGCAGCGCGATGCCGATGGGGTCCAGATCGAGCCGCCGACGCCCCGGGGCCGGCCCGGTCGCAGACGGCCCTCGCGTGCCCGGGGCGTCCGCTCCAGTGGCGGAGCCGGCGGCGTTGTCGTCGTCGTTGTCGTCGTCACCTAGTCGGGCGGTGGCCCGCTCCAGGCGCGCCATCTCCGCCGCACGGGCCCTCGACCCGCCCACGTCCGGACCCTCGTCGGCGGCACGGGGGAGGGTGCGGTCGTCGGCGAGCCAGCGCTGCCCCAGCACCAACGCCAGCACCCCCAACGGCACGTTGACCAGGAACATCGCCCGCCAACCCAGGTCCTCACCGAGCGCCTCGATGAGCAACCCGCCCACCAGCGGCCCCGACGCGGTGGCGATCGAGACGGTGGTGGCCATGGTCGCGAAGGCGCGGGCGCGCGCCTCCTTGCGGAAGTACTTCTGGATGAGCCCGAACGTCTGAGGGTTGAGCATCCCCGAACCGACGCCCTGCACGAGGCGCGCGACGTTGAGCATCTCGATCGACTGCGCGAAACCCGCGATCAGCGCCCCGACGATGAACACCGTGACGCCGGCCAGGAAGATCCGCTTGCGGCCGGTCGCGTCACCGAGGCGTCCCGACGGCACCAGGAGCAGGCCGAACGCAAGCGCGTAGCCCGAGATGACCCACTGCAGGCTGCTGGAGTCGGCGTCGAACGTCGTGCCGATCACCGGCAGGGCCACGTTGATCACCGACAGCGCCAGCAGCGCCATGAACAGCGGCACCATCAGCGGCGTGAGGATTCTCGCCGTGCTCACCGGCCGGGGGGTCGCGGTCTCCACACGTTGATCGGTCACTCCCGCGATGGTAACCGCGGCGCGGACGTCCGCCACGGGGCCGGCCCCGGCACCCACTGGCGCGCACCGGATGTCACAGCCCCACAACAACCCGGTCACAACCTTCTCCCACACCTGTGTCGTCGGTAACGTCAGGTCATGGCTGATCCAATCCGCACCGCAGAAGCAGATCCCATCCCGTACGCCGACCTCACCGAGCTGGGCGGCACCACCGGCCGGGCCGTGTCCATCTTCCTGCCCACGGCCCGCGGGGGCGCGGAGGTCCGCGAGAACCCCATCCGCGCCAAGTCGCTCATCAAGGAGGCCGAGGCCCAGCTCCGCGCCCACGGCGCCACAGAGGAGGAGACCGCCGAGATCCTCGGGCCGCTGGTCACGCTCCTCGAGGACGACCCCTACTGGAACTACATGGCCGACGGCCTCGCGATGTTCGCCGCCAAGGGCATCTGGCGCGCGTACCGCCTGACCACCGACCTGCCGGAGGCGGTCCACGTGAGCGACCGGTTCGCGCTCCGGCCGATCGTGCCGGCGGCGGTCGGAGACCGCACGTTCCTGGTGGTCGCGGTGAGCCAGAACAAGGTCCGGCTCCTCGAGGGGACCGCGTCGACGATCCGCGAGCTCGACCTGGGTTCGATCCCCTCGTCGGTGGACGACATGGCGGGTGACACGCAGCCGCCGCCGCACCAGCAGCAGCGCTTCAGCGCCGGGGCCGGCGCCGGACACGCGGGCAGCACCGCGGGTGGGGGCGTCGTGCACAGTCACGGCACCGGCGCCGAGGTCGGCGACGTGCAACTGGAGAAGTTCCTGCGCCAGGTCGCCCACGGGGTCGAGGAAGTGCTCGAGCCCAACGATCGCCGCCTCGTCGTGTTGGCGTCCGTCGCCGAGTACATGCCGCGGTTCCGCGAGTTCCTGAACTACGAGAACCTGGTGGACGAGGTCGCGGCCGGCAACCCCGATGCGCTGTCGCCCGGGGACCTGCACGAGCGGGCCTGGAAGGTCGTGCAGCCCGCGTTCGGCCGTCTCGCCGAGCGCGACGCCGAGCGCTTCGGGGACGCGATCGGCGCCGGCCGGGCGATCGCCGGCGGCGGCTCGGATATCCTCCGCGCCGCGCAGGAGGCCCGGGTCGAGCGGCTCATCCTCACCCGCCGCCGCTGCGCCGCCGACCACGGCCCCGACGACCTGGACTCGGCGATCGGCCAGGTCCTGGCCACGTCGGGGTCGGTGATGGTGGTGGACTCGCTGCCGCAGGACGTGTCGGAGGGCGCGATCCTACGGTTCTGACGCACCAGGTGGCGGGCGGCGCGGGTGAGGCCCCGCGCCGCCCGCCGTGCTGTTCGCGCCCGGGTGCGCCGCGCCGCCCGCCGCGCGCACAGCTCCCGCTCAACTCGGATGTGTACCGTCGGCGTCTTCACGCACACGAACAACGTGAGGAGATCGAGTGCGCTCGAGGACATGGCGGGCGGCCGTCGCCGCCGCGGGACTCGCACTGGTGGTCGCGGGGTGCGGCGCCGGGGGCGACGACGAGGGCGGCGCCACGGCCGCGCCCGCAGCGGCCGAGCAGTCCGGACAGGCGGCCGGGCCGGAGCAGGGCGGCGAGCAGTCGCCCTCCGGGCCCGACACGTCGGACATCCCGGACCCGGTGGCCGAGGTGAACGGCACCGAAATCTCGCGCGCCGAGTTCCTGTCGGTATTCGAGAACCAGTACAAACAGATGAGCATGCAGGCGCAGATGACGGGCCAGCCCGTCGACGAGGCGCAGCTCAAGAAGCTCACCACCGACGGTCTGGTCGGCACCGAGCTGCTCACGCAGGAGGCGGAGAAGCGGGGCATCGAGGTCTCCGACGAGGACATCAAGGCGGAGCTCGAGGAGTTCGCCGAGACCAACCAGGTCAGCACCGACGAGTTCATCGCGGCGATGGGGGAGCAGGGTCTCGACCGCGACGCGGTGATGGAGCAGATCGACAAGCAGCTGCGCGTCGAGAAGCTCATCACCGCCGAGTTCGGGGAGTTCGAGGTGACCGACGCCGAGATCGAGGCCGCCTACGAGCGGATCGGCCAGCAGCAGGCGATGGCCGGCGGCGGTGCCGGTGAGTCCGGTGGTGGTGGGCTGCCGCCGCTGGAGCAGGTCCGCGGCGAGGTCTCCGAGCAGGTGCGGGTCCAGAAGGAGGCCGGGGCGATGGAGGAGTTGTCGCAGAAGCTCCGCGCGGACGCGGACGTCACCGTCCACCTCTGACCCCTGGATGCCGCGCGCCGGGCCTCCGCGCGGCACTTACACGGTGACGTCCGTATAGGGCATCTGCGCCGAGACCCACGGGAACACGACCTCCATGAGGAGCAGGATCACCGTCGCCAGCAGGGCCAGCGCGATCAATGCCTTCACCGGCCGCGGGCCGGGTAGCGATCGCCACAGGTAGGCGTACATCGGTCAGTCCTCCAACGCGGCCGGGCGGCCGTCGGTCTTGGCCGTGGTCTCGGTGAGCACGGCGTGCACGATCAGCCTCTCGGCATTCGAGTACATCGGGTGGCAGGTGGTCAGGGTGAGCAGGCGTTCGGGGGCTCCGGCGATCTCCGCCGCGCCGACCTCCTCCGCCGTACCCGCCGCGCTGGACCCGCCTGCTGCCCCCGGCACCGGCGCGATGACCTCCACCGCGTCCGGTGAGGTGACGTGCACGCCCCGGACGTGGGCGTAGTCGCCGGTCGCGATCCGATCCGACTGCTCCGGCGCGAGGCAGTTCTGCGCAGCAGCCAATCGTTCGGCGCTGCCGGCCTCCACCGGAAGTACGCGGTAGGTCAGCCACTGCGTGGCGGTCTCGATGACGACGGCGTCGCACGACCCCAGCCGGTCGAGATGCTCGAACACGGCGCCGGACCCGTTGCGGTGACCGGCCAGCGCGGAGTTGCCCACCTCACCCGGCATCTGGGTCCCGGGATAATGTCCCGGCCCCGTGCGCAGGTCGTCCGCGCGCGTCCCCTCGACCACCGCGTAGGCCGCGTCGTCACCGAGCGTCGGCAGGTGGAGGCGGGCGAACGCCTCGCCCAGGGCCGGAACGGCGGGCGGCACCGGTTCGCCATCGGACGCGCGGGTGGCCGGGTCCGCGGACCCGGCGGCGGTCCCCGCGGCGTCAGCGGCGGCTTCTGAGACCGGGCCGCTCGACCATCGCTGCTCGAGCCCGGCGGCCGCCTCGTTCTGCAGGCGCCGCGAGTCGAGATTGCTCCAGAACGCCTCGTAGAACAGGTAGAGCAGCAGCACCGCGCCCACCGTGAGCAGCAGCTCGCCGACTATCCGGGCGGCGCCGAGTCGGCTGGTTCGTGTCCTCATCGACCCCCCCTGTCGTCCGTGTGTCCCGTGTGGCCTGTGTCGCCCTGGTGGCCGAGTTTGCCCGGGCTCGCGCCCACCCACCGCCCGCGCTTGCATCGTCCAGCGCTGGAGAGATCGTCTCACGGCCACTCCACAGGCCCTCTCACTCGGATGGACGTACTCATGGCGGAAATGGACGTAGCCATGGCGGTGTACTGCCCGATTCGCCGCCAAGGTTGCGTCCAAATCGGGCCGGGACCGCGCGTACCGGGCCGCGCCCACCGGGCGGGGTGTCGCGGAATCACGGCATGGACGCGTCGACCCGGACTCTCGCAGCACTCCTCTCCTCTGCGGTGGTCGCCGCAGGCGTCAGCGCGGCGATGCCCCCTGCTGCCGTCGCTCAGCCGGCCTCCCCGCCCGGCCTCGGCCCCGCCCACCCCGCTCGCGCCAACGGTCAAGCTCTTCCATCCGGACACCGCGGCGGTGCTGGCGGAGGTGCAGCTGACCAAGGGCGCGCTGCTCGGCGGGGTCTACGGGTACCTCGACGCGCAGGACCGGGTGGTGGTCGCGGACGGGGACCGCAGGCTCCTCGCCGTCGGGCATCATCGTGCTCCCGACGGCTCCTGGCGCATGACGGTCGACGTTCTGGCCGACCTCGCGCCGGCCGTCCCCGACGGGGACGCGATCACCGGGCTCATGCCCGCCTTCGACGGGCGCGTGTGGTTCGCGACGTCCGGCGGGGTGGTGGGCACCGTGCGGCCCGGCGGTGCGAGGAGTGGCGGTGACGGAGGCGGTCACGCAACGGTCGGCGCGGACCACGGTGCCGGTGTCGACGACGACGAGCTCCGCTTCCTCGCCCTGCCCGCAGGGGAGAAGATCTCGAACGGGCTGACCGTCCGGCGGGGAGGCGCGTCGGTGATCACCACCCGCGCGCTCTATGAGATCGACACCTCGGCCGACGGGTCGCCGACCGTGCGCTGGCGGGGCGGATACGAGGTGGGCCCGGCGCGGAAACCGGGCCTGTTGGCGCACGGGTCGGGGACGACTCCCACCTACTTCGGCCCCGGCGACTCGCTGGTGGCGATCACCGATGACGCCGAGCACCCGGACCTCGGAGAACTCGATCATCGCGTTCGGCGGCGCCCTGGTGCTGGTCAACACGTACGGCTCCTCGACCGCCCGGACGGCGTCCCTGCCCAAGCTGACGACGGGTGACGGGCTCATCCACGCGCTGGCGTACGGTCCGCGGCGAACCCACACGCTCGGCTCGGCGGCGCTGCCGCTCGATCAGGGGCTGGCCCAGAAGGTCGGCCCGGTCGATGTCATCTCGACGGACGTGGAGACGGGCCGCGAGGTCGCCCGGACCTTCGTCGGCCACGCCCCCTACGACGAGCCGAGGGAGCTGACCGGCACGATCGCCTCCCGCGGCGACGCCCCGGGCATCATGTGGCAGCCGACCCTCACCCGGATGCTGCGCATCGGCCCGGCCTGAGCTGCGATCCCGTGCAGGACCAGCCGGACCCGACGTCGCGGAGGATGTGGGGTCGGATGCGCGCAGGGTCAGGCGGTGGGGCGGACGACCGCGACCGGGCACGGCGCCGTCTGCAGCAGGCGCCGACTGACCGATCCCAGCAGCAGGCCGGCGAAGCCGCCGTGGCCCCGCGAACCGGTGACCAGCAACGGCGCGCCCGCAGCTTCGTCAGCGATCGTGACGGCGGGCTCGCCGACGACGAGGATGAGCTCGACCTTCACACCGGGGTGGCGGGCCTCGTGCGGGGCGAGCGAGTCGAGGACCTCCTTCTCGTCCTCGGCGAGAACGCTCTCCGCGAGTTGATCGAGGTCGAACAGTGAGGCCCCCGGGAGTCGGGGCACCTCGACCGAGTGGATCGCCCGCAATCCGCTCCCGCGGCGCTCGGCCTCGGCGAACGCGTACGCGACGGCCGCGCTGCTGGCCTCCGACCCGTCGGCGGCCAACACGACCGGGCCCCCGGTGGGCTCCGCGGGCGTGTGCGGCGTGATGACGATGACCGGGCAGGGAGCGTGCTCGACGACCCCGGCCGAGGTGGACCCCATCGCGAAGTCCTCGCGCGCGGTGAGTCCGCGGCTGCCCACGACGATCGCCGACGCGTCGCGGCCCGCCTCGACCAGTGCCCCGACGGGGTTGTCGGCGATCACCCGATACGTGGTGGGGACGTCGCCGACGAGATCGGCGAGCTGGTCACGCATGGCGCCCTCGACGTTGGCGCGGGCGGTGTCGTCGAAGGCGACCACGCGACCGACGGCGCGGTCGGCCGAGATCACCTCGAGAGAGGCGCCCAGCCCGCGGGCCCGCGAGGCGGCCCAGGCCACGGCTCGACGGGAGTCCTGCGAGCCGTCATAGCCGCACACGATAGGTCCGGTGGCGGTATCCGTCATGGCTTCCTCCTGCGCGTTCTCGGGTCGCGGGCCAGCCTAGTCGGCCGCGGCCGCCGCGCGACCCCTAGTATTTCCTATAACGGAGTCGTTCTCTTTCTGGACCAGTTCCAAAAAGTAGGCTATGGTGGATGCCATGACGACAGCAGAGGAACAGGGAGCACTGCTCCGGCAAGCCGGGTTGAGGGTCACCTCGCCGCGTCTTGCGGTCCTCGACGTCGTCGCCGGTCGTCCCCATATCGCGGCGGAGGACGTCGCCTCCCTCGTCCGGGAACGACTGGGCGCGGTGTCCACACAGACCGTCTACGACGCGCTGCGGGTGTGCACCGAGGTCGGTCTCATGCGCCGTATCGAACCCGCCGGCTCGCCGGCGCGGTACGAACGACGCACGGGGGATAACCACCACCACCTCGTGTGCCGGCACTGCGGGCGCATCGAGGACGTCGAATGCGCGGTCGGGCACGCACCCTGCCTCTCCGCAGACAGGGACCACGGCTTCCGTATCGACGAAGCCGAGGTCAACTACTGGGGCGCATGTCCCGAATGCCGGACAAAGCAGTCCGCGCTCGTCTAAGACTGAGACCAAGATCAGACCCCCTCCACACCACTCACACGAGGAGCATCACGACGTGACCGTTCACCCCGCCGACCGCGGCGTTCGCGACTTCCAGCCCGGTTCGCACACCACCACCGACAGCGGCCAGCCCGTCCCCAGCGACGAGTTCAGCGCCCAGGTCGGCAGGAGCGGCCCGCAGCCGC
Source organism: Dietzia papillomatosis NBRC 105045 (assembly GCF_001570845.1). NCBI lineage: Bacteria > Bacillati > Actinomycetota > Actinomycetes > Mycobacteriales > Dietziaceae > Dietzia > Dietzia papillomatosis. Next base: position 27,737 of record NZ_BCSL01000007.1, read on the forward strand.
TGCACGACTTCTACCTGATTGAGAAGCTCGCCCACTTCAACCGCGAGAACATCCCGGAGCGTCTGCCCCACGCCAAGGGCTCGGGCGCGTTCGGCGTCTTCGAGACCACCGAGGACATCTCCGACATCACCTCCGCCGGCCTGTTCCAGAAGGGCGTCAAGACCCCGATGCTCGCCCGCTTCTCCACCGTCGCCGGCGAGAAGGGCAGCCCGGACACCTGGCGCGACCCGCGTGGCTTCGCGTTGAAGTTCTACACCGAGGAGGGCAACTACGACCTCGTCGGCAACAACACCCCGATCTTCTTCATCCGCGACGCGATCAAGTTCCCGGACTTCATCCACTCGCAGCGCCGCAAGAACGCCTCCGGCCTGCGCAACCACGCCATGCAGTGGGACTTCTGGACCCTGAGCCCCGAGTCGACCCACCAGGTCACCTGGCTCATGGGCGACCGCGGCATCCCCGCCACCTGGCGTCACATGGACGGCTTCGGCTCGCACACCTACCAGTTCATCAACGCCGAGGGCGTGCGCCACTGGGTCAAGTTCCACTTCAAGACCAACCAGGGCATCAAGAACCTCACCCAGGCCGAGGCCGACAAGCTGGCCGGCGAGAACGCCGACTATCACCGTGAGGACCTGTACGAGGCCATCAAGAACGGTGACCACCCGTCCTGGGACCTGCACGTCCAGGTCATGCCGGTCGCCGAGGCGGCCACCTACCGGTACAACCCGTTCGACCTGACCAAGACGTGGTCGCAGCGCGACTACCCGCTGCGCAAGGTCGGCACCATGACGCTGAACCGCAACCCGCAGAACCACCACGCGCAGATCGAGCAGGCCGCGTTCGCGCCGACCAACATCGTCAAGGGAATCGGCTTCTCGCCCGACAAGATGCTGCTCGGCCGCGTCTTCGCCTACCCGGACATCCAGCGTTACCGCATCGGTGCCAACTACCAGCAGGTTCCGGTCAACCGGCCGCTCTCGGAGGTGAACTCCTACTCCAAGGAGGGCGCCATGCAGTTCGAGTTCCCGCACCCCGCGCAGGCCGAGTACCACCCCAACTCGCTCGGTGGGCCGTCGGCCGACCCCGCCAAGGCGTACGACTTCGGAGCCTGGGACGCCGAGGGAACCGAGATCTACCGCGGTGACCTCACCCCCCACGCCGATGACACGGACCAGGTCCAGGCGACGATCCTGTACCGCGAGGTGATGAACGACGAGGAGCGCGAGCGCCTGGCGGCCAACATCGCCGGCCACGTGTCCGCGATCCACCCGGACGAGACCGAGCTGCTCGATCGCGTCTACGCCTACTGGGCCGCCGTCGACGAGGGCCTGTGCCAGGCCGTGAAGGCCGGCGTCGAGGCCGGCCCGCGCGGAAACCACCGGCTGCAGGACTGACGGCAGTCAACAGAACGGGCATACTGGGAACGTCCAGTGCACGATCCGATTCACCTCCACGACCCGGAAACCGGGTCAGAAGGGAGCCACGATGGCTGCTGATTCGAATGGTCTGTTCACCTCGTTCGTCCCCGCCGAGGCTCAGGAGGCGGTGACAAACGCGCTGCAGGAGTCGCTGGTCGACCTCATCGACCTGTCGCTCGTCGCCAAGCAGGCGCACTGGTCGGTCGTCGGTCCGCGTTTCCGGAGCATCCATCTCGCGCTCGACGAGGTCGTGGCGGACGCCCGCACCTTCGTCGACGAGGTCGCCGAGCGGGCCACCGCCGTCGGCGTCAGCCCGGACGGCCGCTCCGCGACGGTCGCCGCGAACAGCGCGCTCGACGAGGTCTCGGCGGAGTTCACCTCGGACGACAAGGTCGTGCTGGTCATGACCGAGGCCCTCGAGGCGGCCATCAAGCGCCTGCGGGCCAACATCGGCAAGGTCGGCGACGACCCGGTGACCGAGGACCTGCTCATCGGCATCAGCGCCCGGCTCGAGCAGCTGCACTGGATGTGGCAGGCCCAGTCGGTCTGATCCGGACGTCCTGGCGGCTCCCAGCCGCGAAGTCCGCTACTCCGCCTACGGATCCGCGCCCCTTACAGGGGTAGCGGATCCCGCGGCGGGGTAGCGGATTTCGTCATTTCGGCCGGGGACGACGACAAGGTGGACCCGTACCCCGGCGGCGCCCGGGCTCAGCGGGACCGGACCACCGCCAGCGCGTCCCGTGCAGACCCGCGAGGTCGCGGTAGAACAGCACCTCGCTCCGGTGCCCACCGTGCAGCGGCGGGCGCATGCCCTCGTCGGGATTCGGCGGCGTGATGTAGAGCGTCGGTGGCAGCCCGTCGCTCTACCGGGTGTGCGGCGCGAGCGGACGGAGTGCGGGTCAGCCGCCGACGATCCGGGAGATCCGCCTGGTGAGCTCCCGCCACGACCCCTCGGTGTCGAGGTCGGCGGACAGGACGTGCAGGTCCGCCCACTCGTCTTTCTCGTCCACGACCAGCGAACCCGGCATGAGGTTGACCATCCACCGGGCCAGACGCCGGCCCCCCGGGTGACGAACCCCGATCGGGACGCGGATGACATGCGGTGCGATGGGCAGCGTGGGCGAGAACGCGCGGTGCGCGACGTCGATACCACCGCGGATCGCCGACCAGACGAACCACACGATCAGCCCCGGGATCTCCCACGGCCGCCCCCGCTGCGCACTGTCGCGCCGGCCCGGGGGCAGGACACGCAGGCTCAGGGCGGTGGCCACGGCAGCCGCGGCCAGGCCGTAGTACCAGTAAGCGGGATCCCCGCCGGCTAGGATCCACCACAGCAGGAGGAGCCCGAGGAAACGGCCGATCGTGGACGCGAGACGGGTCATGACACCACCCCGGCCAGGGCCAACACGAGACCGAACAGCACCACCACGGCACCGCTGCCCGCCCGGGACGTCAGGCCGGACTCGAGGGTGTCGAAGGCGCGGCTCGCCGCGGCCGACGGGATGACACGCGCGAGGTCTCTGTCCGCCCGGGCCCGCAGGTCGCGAACGGAGGCGACCGCCGAGCGGGACACGGAGCCGACAGCGCGGGCGAGGCGTTCCTCCGGCACGACGATGTCGCCGGGAGGGACGGCCCGGCCGTCCGCGCGGCGCGCCCACCCGGGCAGGAGAGCACGGTGGGCGAGCAGCACCGCCAGCGCGGCGATCGCCAGGCCGAGGAGTACGGGCCAGGTGGCGTCCCACAGCGTCACGGGATCGAGGCTGGGCACCGCCGTCAGCGGGAGCCACCTCTCGGTGACGACCCACGGCACCACGATCCCGGCGGCGACCAGCACGAGCCACGCGCCGAGCTCGGCGTCGGGCCGCGGCCGGACGTCCGGCTCGCGCCGGACGAGGAGCCAACCGGCGCGGAGCAGCAGCAGCGTGGAGCCGGTCGCGACCAGCGGCAGCAGATCCACCAGGTCGACGCCGCCCAGCTCGACTCCCTCCACGGCATTCTTGGCCGCGTACTTCCCCACCGAACCGGAGCTGAACGGCGCCCCTGCGACCGCAAGAGCCGCCCCGCCGAGGCCGACGGCCACCACCCACCGGCGGGCCCCGTGGGCATGATGCGACCACACGGGCACCCCGAGGAACAACGCCCCCTTGGCCAACGCGTGGTGGACGGCATAGGCGACCGCGGCCGGCGCCACCGCGGCGGCGAGTTCGGGGGAGGACAGGGCCACGCCCACGAGTGCGGCGAGGAACCCCATCTGGCTGATCGTCGAATAGGCCAGGACCACCTTGGGTTCGTTCTGCAGTTCGCCCGCGGGCACCGCGAGGAACGCTCCGGCCAGCGCCACCACGACCAGGGCCAGGCCCCACCCGGGCAGGTCCGCCTCGCCGAGTGGCAGGAAGCGCAGCCATCCCATGAGCCCGGCCTTGACCATGGCGCCGGACAGGACGGCGCTGGCAGCGGGTGGAGCGGCCGGGTGGGCGAGGGGTAGCCATACGTGGAGCGGCAGCGTGCCCGCCTTGACCCCGAACCCGACGAGCAGCAACGCCACGATGAGCGCGGTGTGATCCGACTCGGCGACGGCCCGCGGCGCGTCCTCGACGAGCGGCCCGCCGATGGCGGTGATGAGCAGGAGCGCGGCCAGGACGGCGCCTTCGCTGAGCACCGCCAGCACGATGTACACGCGCCCGGCCCGCAGCGCCTCCGTGGTCCGCGAGTTCACCACCAGGCCGTACGCGGCGAAACTCATGAGCCCGTAGCCGAGGTAGAACGTCGCGGTGTCCCCGGCGGTGAACACCACCGTGGTGCCCACATGACAGACCAGTAGGAACGCGACGAGGCCGCGCCCGCCCCGGTAACCCGCCCAGGCGACCGCGGCGAGTGCGGCGGCGTAGAGCAGCGCCGAGACCAGGACGAGGGGGCGGGCCAGGCCGTCCACGTGCAGGTGGGTACCCACGAGCAACCACGGCACCGTCAGCGACGCGCCGGGGATCGCGGTGAGGGCCATGGCCGGCAGCGCGGTGAGCGGCGCGATCGCGAGCCATAGTCGCTGCACCGGGGACTCTGGCGCGGGGACCGAGGCGTCGGCCGCCGGGCGTGGGGGAGCGGCGGTCACGCCGATGAGGGTGGCGATCGTCAGCGGCAGGATGAGGGCGAGGATCCACAGGGCGGTGGTCACGAGGGGAACACCCCCCGGGCGATGAAGGTGGCCAGCGCCATCGGCGAGTACGGGGCTGCGGCGATGATCCCTACGAGCAGCGAGGCCGCCGCGGTGAGCACCGCCGGGACGAGAAGGGCCGGTAGGGCCTCGGCCCGCCGGCGAGCGCGGTCCCGGATGGCCTCGTCCGGCTGGTCGGAGTCCGGTTCGTCACCGTCGGGCCGCTCGACGAACCACATCGAGTACACCAGCGGCAGGAAGTAGGCGCTGTTGAGCAGGGCGCTGACGACGAAGATCCCCAGCACCCAGGAGTGGTCGGAGTCGAGGGCGCCCAGTCCGAGCTGCCACTTGGAGACGAACCCGGCGGTCGGAGGTAGGCCGATCATGCCGAACGCGCCCACGGTGAACGCCGCGCATGTCCACGGCATCCGTCGTCCCAGACCCGCGAGTCCCGAGACGGTCTTGACGCCCAGGGTCTCGGCGAACAGGCCGGCGCAGAAGAACAGGGTGATCTTCATCAGCCCCTGGTGCACGAGGTGCGTGAGGCCGCCGGCGGTGCCGACCTCGGAGACCAGCGCGATCCCGATCGTTACGTAGGAGACCTGACTGACCGTGGAGTATGCGAGGCGCTTCTTGAGGTCTTCCTGCATCAGCGCGCGCACCGACCCGTAGATCACGGTGAACGACGCCAGGGCCAGTAGCGGCAGCAGCACCCCGAGTTCGTCGGCGACCCCGACGCCGTAGACGTCGTCCACCAGGCGGACCAGGCCGAACACGCCGGCCTTGACCACCGCGACGGCGTGCAACAGGGCGCTGACCGGGGCGGGTGCGACCATCGCGCGCGGCAGCCAGCCATGGAGGGGGAACAGGGCGGCCTTGACCCCTAGACCGCCCGCGATGAGCACGAAGATCGCGGTCGCCGTGGAGGGGTCCGTCGCGGCGAGTTCGGCCACCGCTGCCACACCGCCCGGTGTGAACTCCACGTCACCGACCAGCGCGGACAGCCACGCCACGCCCACGAGGACCGAGAGCCCCCCGCTCAGCGCGTAGCGCAGGTAGAGCCGACCGGAGCCGAAGGCCGCGGCCGTGCCGTTGTGCACGATCAGCGGGTAGGTCACCAGGGTGAGCAGCTCGAAGAACAGCAGGAACGTCACGAGGTTCCCGGAGAACGAGATGCCGACGGTGGCGGTGACACACAGCGAGAAGAACCCGAAGAAGCGGGCGCGGTGCGGCCGTCCCTCGAGGTACCCGATCGCGTAGATCGTGGTGAGCAACCACAGCAGCGAGCTCAGCCCGGCGAACAACAGGGACAGCGGTTCGACCCGCAGGACCAGGTCGATACCGGGCAGCAGGGCACTGCGCCATTCGGGTCGGGCGCCCGCCACGACGGCCGGGACGAGCGTCACGACGATGAGGAGTTTGACCGCCGCGCCGGTGACGTTGACGGTGGTGCGTGCCCGCGTGCGGGGGTCGGGGATGAGGAAGACGACGACGGCCACCAGGGTCGACAGCACGAGCGGTGCGACGGCGAGCAGGGAGGACTCGCCGACCCAGGACGGCGGGGTCATGACGTTCCTCCCGGGCACATGCCGAGGACCGCCAGATCGGCCAATGGTCCGGAGGCGACGATCGCGAGGGTGGCCAGCAGGGCCGCCGTGAGGGGCACGAGGGTGGCGGCGCGAGGGGCGGATCGGACGCCGCCACCCGTGTGCCCCGGCCGCTCCTCGCTGGATTCCCCGGGCAGTAACGTCTGGACAGGCCGCAACAGGTACGTGGCCGCGACGAGGGTGCCCGCCACCGCTACCGCCGCCACCCACCACCGCCCGGTGTCGACGGCGGCGAGGAGGAGCTGCCATTTACCGGCGAAGCCCAGGGTGATCGGCAACCCGGCCAGGCTCACCCCGGCCACCGCCACGGCCATCGTGACGATCGGCATGCGGCCGCCCTGATCGGTCATCGCCTCGATCCGGTCGGTACCCAGGCGGTCCTTCACCAGGCCGGCGGACAGGAACAGCGACGACTTGGCCAACCCGTGTGCGAACGCCAGGAGCGCCACGGCGACCCACGCTGCCCGCTGCTGCTCGGCCGTGTCTGCCGCGGCCGACAGCGGGAAGTAGAGGAACAAGTAGCCGATCTGCGAGACGGTCGAGTACCCGACCAGGCGCTTGAACCGCGGGGTACGCGCGGCGGCCACGCCGGCCCACAGGACCGAGCCGGCCGCGGCGACGCCGAGCATCGTTCCCACCACGGGGTCGGGGCCGGTGACCTCGGTCCACACGCGGAACAGCACGACGAACGACGACTTCACCACGAGGGCGGACAGCAGCGGGCTCACCGCCCCCGGTGCCCCGCCGTGAGCATCGGGCAGCCACCCGTGCAACGGGAAGAGCGCGGACTTGAAGGCCATGCCGGTCGCGGCGAGCGCGAGGATCACCGTCACGTGTAGTCCCGGCTCGCCGGCGGCCAGACGCTCGCCCGCCAGACGCAGGTCCAACGTCCCGGCCGCGGCGTACACCAGCGTCAGCGCGACCAGGAACAGCAGCGACCCGGTCACCGTGACGATGAGGTAGCGGAACGCCGCCCGCCACGCGTCGCGTCCGCCGAGCGCCACCAGCACCACCGCCGCGAGTCCGACGATCTCGACGGCCACGTACAGGTTGAACAGGTCCCCGGAGAGGAACACCGCCGCCAGACCCGACCAGAGGAGCAGCCAGGTGGGCCAGAACCAGTCGCGGGCACCCTCCGTGCCGGTCGACCGCGGGTGGATCGCGGCGAACACCGAGACCAGTGTCCCGACCACCGAGGTCAGCAACAGGAACAGCGCGGCCGGCCCGTCCGCACGCACCGAGATGCCCAGCGGCGGGAGCCGGCCGGCCAGGGCCGCCTCGAGCGGTCCCCCGGAGGCGACGGCGACGGCGATCGTGACCCCCACCGCCGCGGCGGCGACCGCCCCGGCGAGTCCGAACGCCGCCCGCGCCCGGGTGGGGACGAGGACGCACAGGACCGACCACGCCAGCGGGAGTAACACCGCCGTCGGCAGCAGCATGGCGGCCCAGGAGGGGGAGGGGGTCATGACGGCCCACCGCCGAGTCGGGTCCCGCTGCCCGCGCGGTCGTCGTCCGCGGACTCGGCCTCGTCGATCCGCCGGGCGAGCACCACCCCGAAACCGGTGAACGCCACGGTGATGACGATCCCCGTCAGTGCGAGTGCGTGGAGCACCGGGTCGGGGGCCGGATCCCGCCCCGCGACGGCCAGCAGGATCACCAGTGAACCGGCGGCCGCGACGTTGAGGGCCACCAGACGGCGGAACCGGTCCGCGGCCACGAGCATCGTCACCAGTCCCAGGGCGAGCAGGGCCGCACCGACCGCGGTGTACCAGGCGAGCGTGGTCACGGGCGCTCACCGCCGAGGACCTGATGCGGTCGACGTCGCACGGTGAGGAACAGGGTCGCGAGCGCGGCACCGATCGACACCGCCAACGCGGTCTCGACCGCCACCGTCGCCGGGGTCTCGAGCCCGGCCGGCATGTGGAGCCAGTGACCCGCCGTCAGGGCGCCTGCGCCGCCGGCGGCGAGGAACGCCAAGGGACCGACCGAGAGCACGACCCGGCCCCGGGCACCCTCGAGCACGGCGGGGGCCGCTCCGGCCCCGGCGGCGAGGATCGCCGTGCCGGCCAGCATCGCCCCGCCCTGGAACGCGCCGCCGGGTTGGTAGGCGCCGGCGAACAGCAACCAGGCGGCCAGCAGAAGCAGGACGGGCGAGGCCACGCGGAGGAAGTCCACGAGTGTCCCGGGAGGGCGGGTGGTGGACCCGGCGTCGCGCGCCGCCGGTGCGGACCCGGGCGGGGCCGCCGAGGCGAGCGCGTAGGCACCCACCACCGCGACGAGCAGCACCGCCACCTCCAGCAACGTGTCGTAGGCGCGGAAGTCCAGGAGCACGGCGGTGATGTCGTGCCCCACCGCCGCCGAGGGCATGGCCTCATCGACCACGCCGGTGAGCGGGGCGGCGTCGCCGGAGTCGTTGGCGGAGAGGACTCCGGAGACGAGGCCGACGACGAGGCCGGCCCCGCCGAACGCGGCCGCGGCCCACGCGATGATCCGTCCCCGGCCCCGCCCCGTAGTCGCCTCGGAGGACCGGCGATCGGCGAGGGCGTCGACGAGCAGGGCCGAGGTGACGCCCGTCCCGATCGCCGCCTCGGCCAGGGCGACGTCCGGGGCACGCACCGAAGCCCACAGGGCCGCCAGCAGCCCGCCGAGGAGGATGAACGTCACCACCGATGCGAGGCGGTCGCGCACGAGCAGCGCCACCGCCGCGGCCGTGATCACCGCGCCGCCCACGGTGAGGTCGAGGATTCCCGGGGCGGTCACGGCGACGCCTCCCTGTCGGAACCGAGCAGGGTCGCCCCGACCGCGGCCGCACCCATGCCGAGGACCCACACCAGGAGAAACGCCGCCGCGGCCCAGAGGCTGTCGGACGCCAGGGCCAAGGCGAGCATGACGAACCCGAGTCCGAGCGTGTCGGCCTTGGTGACGGCGTGCAGCCGGCTGCGCAGGTCGGGGAAGCGGAGCAGCCCCACGGTCCCGGCGGTGAAGAACAGTAGGCCCGCCGCGGCGGACAGGATCACCGCGACGTCGCGGGCCACGTGCAGCGTGTCGGTCATCGGCCCCCCGGTTCCGCGGTGACGATCGTGACCGTGACGACCAGAGCGAGCGCCACCAGGGCCAGGGCGGCCGACCGCACCGCCGGGGCGCCTGACAGAACGGACAGGGTGCACAGCAGCGCCGCGCCGGTGGTGCCCGCCAGCACCACGCCCGTCACCCGGTCGCGGTATGTGGGACCACGCACGACCCGCACGAGGCACGCCAGGATGTTGATGACGAGAGCGACCACGAGGAGTTGCAGCGCCACCTGCACACCGTCCATTGCTCGCGTCACCTCCTTCTCTCCTGCTTACAGGCCCAGGACGGCCCGCGCTATGAGGAAGTACACGACCAGCCCCGTGGCATCGACGAATGTGGTGATGAACGGGTTGGAGAACACGGCCGGGTCCGCGCGGACGGCCTGGGCGAGCAGCGGCATGAGCCCGCCGACCGTCGCGGCGATCGTGCACAACGCTAGCAGAGTGAGCCCGATGACGAGGCCGAGGTCGGCGTCGTAGACGAGCCCGGTGACCGCGAAGCCCACCGCACCCAGGACGAGTCCGAGGGTGAACCCGGCCCGGATCTCCTGGCCGAGCACCCGCAGGGCGTCGCGTGGGCGCACGTCGCCGAGCGCGAGCGCACGGGTGACGGTGGTGGCGGCCTGGTTGCCGGTGTTGCCGCCGGTGCCGATGATGAGCGGGACGAACAACGACAGCGCCACCACCTGCTCGATGGTCGCCTCGAACACCTCGAGGACCTGCACCGTCAGCGCGGCGCCGAACGCCAGCACGAGCAGCCACACGACGCGGGAACGCACCAGCGTCCGCACGGGCGTGGCGAGGTAGGGGCGCCGGAGCGGTTCGGAGCCACCGGCACGTGCGGTGTCCTCGGTCTCGGCGTCCTCGAGGATCCGCAGTGCGTCGTCGAAGGTGAGGATGCCTACCAGCCGGTCCTCGTCATCGACGATCGGGAGGGCGATGAGGCGCTCGTCCGCGGAACGGCGTGCGGCCGCCTCGGCGGATTCGCGGGCGCGTGCGGTGATCGCCGGGTTCATGAGTTCACGCACCGGCGTGCCCGGCTCCGCACGCATGATCGCGCGCAGTCCCACGATCCCCACCAGGCGCCGTTGGTCGTCGGTGACGGGGATCGCGTAGATCGTCTCCGCCTGGTCGATCCGTCGCCGGACCCGCTCGAGGGTCTCGCCGGCGGTGACGTCGGGGTGGGTGGAGACGAACTCCGGGCTCATCCGTCGGCCCACCGAGCCGGTGGGGTAGTCGAGCACCGCCGCGGTGAGCGCCTGCTCGTCGTGGTCGAGCTCCCGCAGGAGCCGCGTGGCCACGTGGGCGGGGAGCTCGTCGACGAGCCCGGCGCGGTCGTCGGGGTCGAGATCGGTGAAGAGCTGGTTGACACGGTCCGCGTGCAGTTCCCGGATCAGCTCGGACTGCAGCGGCGGGTCGAGCGCCTCGAAGACCACCAGGGCGGTGCCCTTGGGCAGGAGCCGGAAGACGACGGCCCGGTCCCTGGCGCCACTGCGCTCGAGGACATCCACGACCAGCGAGGGCGGCAGAGCCTCGACCATCTCGGCCGCGGCGTGCAGATCCCCTGCGCCGATGAGGGCGTCGAGCCGTCGTGCGGCCTCGGCCGGGTCGCGGACGGTCACCGCTCCCGGCGAACGCGCATCATCTGGCCCGGTCATGTCACCCCTCGTCGGCGATGTCGTCGTAGGCGGTCAGCGGGTCGAGCCGGCCGTCGGCGCGGTAGGCGGCCCGGGCCAGGGTGATGGAGGCGACCGTGGTGACGACCACCGTCGCGCCGAGCGCCACCAGTGCCATGAGGGTCGCCATCCAGGTGAACCCGGTGGTCAGCTCGTGCACGTACGCCGACAGGATGAACAGCATCATGCCCAGGCCGGTCGCCACGGACAGGATGTTGATGCGGGTCAGCGCGTCGCCGGCGCGTGACATGGTCACCGCGGCCACCAGGAAACACAGTGACCCGAGCAGGGCCAGGACGCCGATCAGCAGGTCCGTGATCATCGAGGTGTCCATCGCGATCACCGTTGTCCCCGGGAGAGCAACCGCGCGAGCGCGACGGTCGAGAGGATCCCGATGAGGGAGCCGAGCATGACGACGTCCAGCGCCACCGCGGACCCCTGGCGGATGACGAACAGCACGAACAGCGCCACCGCGCAGAAGTAGCTCAGATCGGCCATGACGGCGCGGTTGGCGTCTCCGGGCCCGCGCACGGCCCGGACGGCCGCGACCACCATGCTCGCGACGACGATCACGGTCGACGCCCCCAGAAGAACCGTCAGGAGCGGACTCACGCGTCATCACCTCGCAGGACGGACAGCACCCGGTTCTCCGTCTGACCGAGCAATTCAATCATCTCCTCCCGTGGACCGCCCAGCACCACGTGGACCCACATCTCGTCGTCGCCGATGACCGTCACGAGAGTTCCCGGCGTGACGGTGATGGCCCAGGCCAGCGCGGTGATCTCCACGTCGGTGCGGCAGCGCATGGGGTACCGCACCAGCACCGGGGTGCCGATGGGGCCTGGGGTGACGGCCTCCTTGGCCAGCGCCCACGACGACAGGACGACGTTCCACAGCAGCCAGCCCAGGACGAGCGGGGCGCGGAGCACGCGGCGGATCACGAGGCGCCCCCGATCGTCGACTCCGTCACGGCCTCCGGTCCGTCGAGGACGGCCGTGACGTAGGCGTCGGTGTCGACGAGGCCGGTGACCGCCCGGTCCACCTCGGGCGCGACCGCTCCGTAGCCGAGGAAGAACACCACGGACACGGCGGCGAGTGCACCGCCGGGCACGAGCAGTCCCGCGGGCACGCGGGGAGCCGGGCGGGCTTCATCGCCGTCCTCGTCGCCCTCCTCGTCCTCGTCGCAGGGATCGGCGTCACCCGTGTGTCCGAGCGACGGACCGCCCCACATGGTGCCGCGCCACAGCCGGAGCATGGCGACGAGGCCGATGAGGGAGGCGACGAGGACGACGACGACGGTGACGACCCCCCACGCGCCGCCCGCCCCGAGGGCGGCGTCGACGACCTCGAGCTTGCCGATCAGTCCCGAGGTGGGGGGCAGTCCGACGAGGGCCGCGATCGCGATCACGATGAGGACGGCCAGCGGGCGATCGCGGTACCACAGCCCGGACAGCCCGCCGAGCTGCCCGCTGCGGTAGACGTGCTCGGCGGCGCCGAACAGCATCACCAACGCGCCGATGGTCACCATGTGGTGGATCATGTAGACGATCGCCCCGCCGGGGGCTTGCGCGACGGCCAGGGCGGCGAGGATGACGCCGACGCCCGAGACCATCTGCCACGCGAGGATCTCGCGGACCCCGACCGGGGAGGCCGAGGCGACGGCGCCCCACAAGGTGGTCACGAGCGCGACCACCAGCAGGACCCGCCCCCACGCGGGGTCGAGGTCGAACACGGTCGCCCAGATGCGGATGACCGCGTAGAGGGCGACCTTGGTGTGCAGTGCCGAGAACAGCGCCATGACGCCGGAGGAGGTCCCGGGGTAGGCGCGCGGCAGCCAGCCGTGGACCGGCACGGCACCGGCCTTGATGCAGAGCGCGATCAGCACGACACTCACCGCGGCGGCGACGCGTCCGTCCTCCTGCGCGGCACCTGCGAGTACGGCGAGGTTGACGGTGCCCGCGGACGCGTAGACGAAGCCGACGCCGGCGAGAAGCAGTGTCGAGGTGAGGAGGTTGATGACGACGAACAACCGGCCGACGCCGAGGCGCCGCCACGTGCCCGTCATGGCGATGAGGGCGTACGAGGGCAGCAGCATGACCTCGACGAAGACGAAGAGGTTGAACAGGTCGCCGGTGAGCAGGGCGCCGTTGGCCCCCGCGAGGAGTAGCAGCGCGAGCGGTGCGAAGTAGCGGCTGCGGCCGAACTCCCCGGTGCGGTCACAGAAGATCAACGACGCTAGCGCGACCACGCCCGTGGCGACCAGCATCAGGGCGGTGAAGGTGTCCGAGACGAACGGGATCGCGACGCCGGGGACGAACCCGCCGACCGAGCCGGCGATGACGGGCTCGGATCGGTGTCGCACGAGGAGCGCGACACCCGCCACCGCGGTGGCCGCCGGGACGGTCAGGGTCACGAGTCGGCCGACCGTGCGCGACGGCAGGATCGCGGTCACGGCGGCGGCCATCACCGGGATGGCGGCCAGCAGCGGCAGCAACAGGGCGGTCACGGCGCGGGCTCCTCACCGGTCGGCGGGACGTTGTGGGTGTCGTCGTCGCGACTCACCACGGCGAGGGAGAGCATGAACACGGTCACCGCGAGAGTGATGACGATCGCGGTGAGGACGAAGGCCTGGGGGAGCGGGTCGGCGGAGACGTCGAGCCCGTTGACGCCCTCCAGCGGCTCGGCGCGCCACGCGGCGACCCCGGCGCTGAGGAGCGCGAGGTTGACGGCATGGCTGATGAGCGACAGCCCGAAGACCACGCGGACCATGCCGCGCTGCATCATCAGGTAGACGCCGCCCGCGGTGAGGACGCCGATCATGATCGCGATCGTCACGGGGCGACCTCCTCGACGCCGCGGCCCTCGCCGCGATCCCCGTCACGATCCCGGCCGGGGCTCGCGTCCTGCCGGGCCCGGCGACCGCGCGCGCTCACACGCCGACCGGTGTCGGGCTCATCCGGGCCGGGGACCACCTCGATGGGTGCGCGTCCCGCGCCGAGCGTGTTGAAGGCGGTCATGACCAGGCCGAGCACGCCGGCGAAGACGCCGAGATCGAAGATGAGGGCGCTCGACAGGTGCTGTCCCGCCACGTACCAGTGGGCGGGCTGGAGGAACTGCCCGAGAAAGTAACCACCGATGCCGGTGAGACCCGCCACGACGAGTCCGCCGCCGATGAGCGCGACCGGGGTGGACGGCCGGCTCACCGGGCGGTCCGACTCACGGGCGAGATAGATCAACGCGAACGCGCAGGCGGCGACGAGGGCCGCGATGAACCCGCCGCCGGGCTCGTTGTGGCCGCGCCACAGCAGCATCACGGAGACCACACCGAGGATCGGCGTCACGGCGCGCGCGAGCAGCTTCAGCGGCACGGTGTTGCGGGTGGCGTCCTCCAGCGCCTCCGCCGCGGTCCCGGTGCTCTGCACGGTGCCCGGCAGCGGGTCGGCGGCGGGCGGCGGGTCGATGGCCAGGGCGGTGGCCCGCACCGAGCCGAGGACCCCGAGGATCGCGATGCCGGCGACACCCAGAACGGCGACCTCGCCGAAGGTGTCGAGCGCACGGAACTCCACCAGGATGGTGTTGACGACGTTGCTGCCGCCGGTGATCTCCGGCCCGTTCTCCAGCAGGTACATGCCGACCGGGGACCGCTCGCGGCGTCCGGTGAAGACGAGGACGCCGATGGTGGCCGTGATCCCCGACAGCACGGCCAGGATGATGGCAGCGGTGTTCCGGGGGCGGGAGGCGGCGATGAAATCGCGGGGCAGGCGCCGAAGGACCAGCACGAACATGATGACGGTGAGGGCCTCGACCAGGAGTTGGGTCATGCCGACATCGGGTGCCCCGAGTCCGAAGATCTGGATGGTCACGGCGATGCCGACCGCGGACAGCAGCACGGCCGCGGCGAGCCGGGAGTGGGCGGCGCACAGTCCGAGGACGCCGACGATCACGACGATGAGCAGGACGACGTCGATCGACCTGTCGAGTCCCCCGACGCGCGGGGGGATCGTCGTGCCGGTGGCCAGTGCCCATCCGCCGATCCCGACCGCGTAGACGGTGAGGACGGCCAGCAGCGCGCCGGCGTGACGGGCGGGCGAATCCGACGCGGTGGGCCGGACGAGGGCGCGCCCGGCGCGGGTGACGGCGGAGGTCAGGGACTCCAGCACGGAGGCGCCGGTGAACGGCAGCAGCTCTCGGTCCAGCAGGCGGTCGACCGCGCGGCGGCGCCACACCAGCAAAGCGCCGACCACGAGGATCAGAGCGGTGAGCCCGACCTCGAGGGTGAGCCCGTGCCACAGGACGAAGTGGGCCTCGAAGAGCAGATCCGCCTCGTCGGCGCCGGCGGGCAGGCCGCGGTACTCGGCGAATCCTCGCTCCACCGGCTGCCATCCGAACGGCCCCGCGGCCGCCTTGGCGACGGCGGTCATGGGCGCGTCGAAGATCCCCACCACGAGTGCGAGCGGTAGTCCGATCGCGGCGGGCAGGGCCGCGGGCAGCCACAGGCTGACCGGCGCCTCGTGGACCTCCCCCACGTCCTTCGCGGGACGCGAGGGATCGCGGTAGGCGCCGAGGAACCCGCCCAGCACGATCCGCGCGCAGTAGAGGAAGGTGAGGATCGCCCCGATCACCGCGGCGGCCAGCAGCGCGGTGACCGCGACCGGCTGCCCGCCGGCGACGTCGCCGAACGCGATGAGCATGGACTCCTTGGACACGAAGCCGAGGGTCGGCGGGACGGCGGCCATGGCGGCCGCGCCCAGCACGGTGGCGCCGAACGCCCACGGCATGCGCCGCCACAGCGGGCCCAGGTCGCGGATGTCGCGCGCGCCCGCCTCGTGGTCGATCACGCCGACGAGCATGAACAGGCCGGACTTGAACAGGGCGTGGGCGACGGTGTGCAGCGCGGCGGCGGCGAGCGCCTCCTGCGTTCCCACGCCGATCGCCGCGGTGATCCACCCCAGCTGGCTCACGGTCGAGTAGGCCATGAGCTGCTTGAGGTCGGTCTTCTGCAGCGCGAACACGGCCGCCATCACGGCCGTGCCCATGCCCACGGACACGAGCAGGGCGTTCCAGACGGGGACGTCGTGGAAGGCGGGGGAGAAGCGCATGAACAGGAAGATGCCGGCCTTCACGACCGCCGCGGCGTGGAGATACGCGCTCACGGGGGTCGCCGCGGCCATGGCGTCGGGCAGCCAGAAGTGGAACGGGAACTGCGCGGACTTGGTGAACGCGGCCACCGCGAGCGCCACGGCGACCGCCGCGGTGAACCCGGGATCGGTGTACCAGACGTCGTGGGACAGGGCCTCGGAGATCGAGGTGGTGCCGGTGCGGATCCACATGGCCACGAGCGCGCCCAGCAGCACCAGCCCGCCGACGACCGTCACGGTGAGCGTGCGGAAGGCGGAGGCGTACGCGGGGCGGCCCGAGTTGGCGATCAGCGCGAACGACGCGAGCGACGTGAGCTCCCAGCACACGTACAGCAGCACCATGGAGTCGGTGAGCACGAGTCCCAGCATCGAGACCGTGAACAGGGTCATGAGCTGGAAGAAGCCGTAGTGCTGTGGGCCGCGCGTCCGGGCCCGGCCGTCGCCGTGCGCCTCACCGCCGGACAGGTACGACGACGAGTAGATCAACACCACAGCGCCGATCACCAGCGCGAGCATCGCGAAGAGCAGTCCGGTGGGATCGGCGAACAGGTCCAGGGTCCAGTGGCGGGCCGGCACCCAGGGGATCCGCACCACCTCGGTGGGCATCCCCGACAGGGCCAGCGAGAGCGGCGACAGGAGGGCGAACGCGCCCAGGAGGTAGAGCGCTGCGAGCGGCCATCCCGCACCGCGCCCGAGCCACCTCGTGAGCGGCCACGCGAGAAGCGTAGCCAGGCCGGCCGAGGCGATCGCGAGGACGGGGCTCATGGCTCCTTCCTGCCCGGCGCGGCAGAGGTCGCTGTGCGGTGGCGTGCGGCGATGCGGGCGAACGAGTGCCCGGATCGGGGGTGCGGGACAGGCCAGAGTCTAACACCCCCCTCGGACACCGATACGGGGGCATGCCGAGTGACCTGCGGGAACCCGCACCCCACCGGATTACGATCCGGCCATGACCACCTCGGATTGCCCCTCCGGCCCCTCAGTGGACACCGACGTACTCACCCCGGTCGGCGACCCCCCGTCCGCCCACGAGCCCGGGCCGAGCGGCGCGGCCGATCCCGAGGCCGCACCCGCCCCCGCCCCCGCGCCCGCGGGCGGGCCGGGTCCGCTCCGCCGGCTCGCGGGCCTGGTGCTCGTCATCGCACCCCTGGTGCTCGCCGCGCTGTGGGCGGTGGTCGGCCCGACGCCCCAGCAGGAGGAGGCCGCCCCCGGGGCCGGAGGGCCCCTGCGCTCCGCGCTGTCCGAGGCGTCGGCCAACTCCTCCTTCACCGTCGCCGGCACCGAGCAGCTCCGCTCCGGCTCAGCCGAGCTCGCCGACGGGGCCGGGCAACTCCGCGACGGTTCGGCCGAGCTCGCCGCCGGCATGGAGCAGCTGCAGGCCGGGATGGGCCAGGCCGGCACGGGCGCCGACGAGGTGGCCGGCGGGGTCCGGCAGGTCGTCGGCGCGGTCCGCGGGGTCGCCGTCATCCAGGGGCAGGTCTCCACTGCGATCGAGGACGCCCTGTCCCGTCTCCGGGGGGACGCTCCCGAGGTGGTCCAGGCCCGCAACGCCCTCATCGGCCTGCGAGACCAGCTCTCCGCCCAGGGGCTCGACCAGAACACCCTGAGCAACCTCGACCGGCTCGACTCCGGCGCCGCCGAACTGGCCCGCCAGCTCTCCCAACCCGGGGCGGACCTGCGCGACGGCGTCTACGAGGCCACCCGCGGTGCCCGCGAACTCGCCACCGGGGCGGGGGAACTCTCCACCGGCGCCGACGCCCTGCGCGACGGTGCGGCGAGCGTCGCCGACTCCGCCGGCCGCACCCAGGACGCCATCGGCAGGACCGGGCGCGCGCTGGCCGCCGAACAGGGCGAGGCCGCGCCGGCCGCCGCCGCAGCCGCCGACGACGCCCAGCGGCGAACCTCCGCCGGGATCCTCGGCGTGGCCGCCGCCGCCGTGCTCGGCGCCCTGCTCGTCCAACTCGTCCGCCGGCCCGGCTCGTCGCGCGCCGAGTCCGTCCTGGCCCTGACCCTGCTCACCGCGGGCCTGTCCGCGTGGGCGGTGGCCACCGCGGACGGCCTCTCCGCGGCCGGGGTGGCCGCGGTCGTGGCGGTGGTCGCCCTCGTCGTCGTCGCCTCCTCCGCCCTGTGGAGCGCACTGGTCGCGGTGCTCGGCGCGTGGCCGGGGCGCATCGTGGGGGCCCTCCTCGCCGCCGCGTCGGCCGGCGCGGCTTGGTGGGTATGGGTCGCCGGGGGCGCACCGTCCGCGCTCGTCACGGCGACCTCCGCCACCACCACCGGGCAGGCCACCGCCGCACTCGACGCGCTGATGCTGGCCGGGCCCGCGCCGGTGGCGTGGACCGGCGCGGCGGTGTTGGCGGCGGTCGCGGTGTGCTCGCTGCTCGCGGTACGCCTCGCCGGACGGCCCCGGGCCCGCCGGTAGGTCCCGCGCCGAGGCGGCCCCGGGCCCGCCGCAACGAGAAGAGGGGTCGCGCGAGGTCAGTCGGCCAGACCAGCGACCTCGTGCTCGTCCGCCGGCTCATCGGTCAGCGTGTCCACGCCGCCGTCGGTGAGCATGGGCACGTCGAACACGAACTCGGGGATCGCGAACGCGTCCACCAGCGTCCGAGCGCGACCGGCGAGCTTCGTGCACAGGCGGTTACGGGCTGCCGTGGCCGCCTTGGTGCGCTCCGTGGTCAGGCGGTTGTGCTCGAGGAACCAGCCCTTGTCGGCGTCGACGATGTCCAGCACATACAGGTCGCACAGCATCCCCAGGACCTCCTTGGCCTCCGGGTCCTCGCAGGCGTCCACGGCCTCGGCGAACCGGGCGAACACCCAGCTGTCCATGTGCGCACGGCCAGCCTGCAGCAGGTGATCCTGCGCCGAGTTGAACACCTTGAACGCCGCCGACCCGTCCTGGCCCTGCGCCTTTCGCAGGCGGCGGGCGACCGTCTCCAGCAGGTGCTCCTCGCGGTCGACGAGCAGCTCGAGCTGGTTGCCGCGGTCGAGAAGGTCGGTGTGCTCGCGGTCGGTCACCGCGTCCACCATCTTCTGCCACAGGGTCGACGCCCGGGCCTTCTCCTGCACCACGTCGAACGCGGTGTTCAGCGCGAACGCCACGGTCTCCCGCTGGTCCATGTCCCCGAAGTCGGACGCGTACGCCGACAACAGCTCCTTGCCCACGAGCTGCGTGAGCACCACGTTGTCGCCCTCGAAAGTGGAGAAGACGTCGCAGTCCTTGCGCAGCTCGGTGATGCGGTTCTCGGCCATGTAGCCGGCGCCGCCGCAGGCCAGGCGGGCCTCGGTGATCGTGTCGTTGGCGAACGCCGTGACCGTAGCCTTGATCCCGGCCGCGTGGGTCTCCATCTCGCGGCGCTGCGACTCGTCGAACGACTCCGGGTCCCGCTCGAACCGGTCGAGTTCAGCGATGATCGCGTTCTGTGCGCACGCGTAGGCGAACGCCCGCGCCACCCGCGGCATCAGCCGACGCTGATGCTCGCGGTACTCGAGCAGCGGGATGCCCTTGCCGGTCTCCGGGTGGTTGAACTGGCGGCGGACCAGCGAGTACCGCACGGCCATCGCCAGCGCCGTGCGGGCCGCCGCGCCGGAGGCCGCGCCCACGGACACCCGGCCGCGGATGAGCGTGCCGAGCATGGTGAAGAACCTGGCGCCCACCGACTCGATCGGGGAGGAGTACGTGCCGTTCTCGTCGACGGCGCCGAAGCGGTCGAGCAGCGCCTCGCGCGGCACCCGCACGCCTGAGAACCAGATGCGGCCGTTGTCCACACCCAGCAGGCCACCCTTGTGGCCGTGGTCGGTAGTTCTCACGCCCGGCAGGTCGTTGCCCTGCTCGTCCCGGATCGGCACGAGCAGGCAGTGCACGCCGTGACGCAGCTCCTCGCCGTCCTCGTGGGTGATGAGCTGGGCGAACACGGCGGCCATCCGGCCGTCGCGGGCCGCGTTGCCGATGTAGGCCTTCTCGGCACTGGGGGTGGGCGTGTTGATGACGAACTCGCCGGTCTCCCGGTCGTACGTGGCCGTGGTCTCCAGGTTCTGCACGTCCGAACCGCCGCCGATCTCGGTCATGGCGAAGCAGCCCAGCAGGTCCAGGGACATGACGTCGGGTAGGTACTTCTTACGCGTCTCGGCGTTGCCCAGGTTGGCGATCGCGCCGCCGAACAGGCCCCACTGGACGCCGGCCTTGACCATCAGCGACAGGTCGAGGTGGCCGAGCATCTCGAACGACGTCAGCGCGCCGCCGGTGTCACCCGTGCCACCGTCCTCCTCGCGGAAGCCGAGCTTGGGCATTCCCGAGTCCGCCAGCCGCTGGAGCTGGGCGAGGACGTGGTCGCGATGCTCCTCCATGGTCAGCCCGATCGGGTTGAGCATGTCCGGGGTCATGGAGCCGCGGGTGAACTCGCGCGCGTCCGCCCAGGTCCCGTCGAGGACCTTCTGCAGGGCTGCCGAGAGGACCGCGTCCCCCGCGCCGGTGGTGGTGATGCGGCCGAAATTGGGGTGCACGGGCGCGCCGTTCTCGGACGCGGAATCCCCGGAAGTGGTGGGGCTCTGGACGTCGGTCTCGGAGGTCATGCCACGAGAATACGGAGGGTCGTCCGCTCTGTGCACCGGTAGACCGCCGCCGCGCGGCCGGAAATGAGCGGAGGGCCCGGACCACTGACGTGATCCGGGCCCTCCCATTGTCGGGGTGGCGGGATTTGAACCCACGGCCTCTTCGTCCCGAACGAAGCGCGCTACCAAGCTGCGCCACACCCCGGTCGACAACGAGGATCACTGTAGCGCCCCGTGGCCGGAATCGCGAAACCGGGTCAGGCGGGCTGGGGCACCTTCTCCCGCTGCGGGGTCACCGGAACCTCGGATCCGCCGTCCCCACCACCGGGGACGGCGACCAGTTCGAGCAGCGTGGCCTCCGGCCGGCAGAACGTCCGGATCGGCACATACGGCGAGGTGCCGAGGCCGGCGGACACATGCAGGACCAGGTCCCGGCCCCACGCGGAGAGGCCCTGGGCCCGCGAGCGGTCGATGCCGCAGTTGGTGATGATCGCGCCGGTGGGCAGCCGGATCTGACCGCCGTGGGTGTGCCCCGCCAGGGCCAGGTCGTACCCGTCGGCGTCGAACCGGTCGAGTACGCGCGGCTCGGGCGAGTGGAGCAGCCCGAGCCGCAGATCGAACGCCGGCCCGGCGGGTCCGGCGACCTCGTCGTAGCGGTCGCGGCCGATGTGGGGGTCGTCGACGCCGGCCACCAGCACGCGCCGCCCGTCCACCGCGATCTCGGCGCGGCGGTGGGTGGCGTCGACCCAGCCGCGCTCGGTGAAGGCGGCCTTGAGGTCACGCCACGGCAGGGGCACGGCGGAGTGCTTCTTGGCGCCGAGTCCGATGTAGGACAGGGGGTTCTTGGGCACGGGCGCGAAGTAGTCGTTGGAGCCGAACACGAAGGCGCCGGGTCGGTCGAGCAACGGGCCGAGGGCCTGGACCACCGAGGGCACGGCGCGGTCACTCGAGAGGTTGTCGCCGGTGTTGACCACCATGTCCGGCCGCAGCTCGGCCAGCGAGGAGACGAACTGCTGCTTACGCCTCTGGCCCGGCATCATGTGCAGGTCCGAGATGTGGAGGATGGACAGTGGCTCGGAGCCCGGGGCGAGCAGGGGCAGGGTGTGGCGGCGCAGCGTGAAGGCGTTGCGCTCCCAGCCGCTGGCGTAGACGGTCCCGGCCACGGCGGCGCCGGCGAGGACGGCGGCCGCACGGGCGGGGTAGGTCGGCGAAGCCGGGTTCTTCCGTGGGGGACGACGCATCTTCCCAGACTACCGACGCCGCGCGGCGTCGCCGCCGGACGCGAGCCCCGCGTGTGGCGCGGCTACCGCGGCGGCGAGATGGTGATGGGTGCCAGGCCGGGCACGTTGAGGACCAGGGGCTGGTCGCCGACCGCGGCGCCGGGTCCGGTGGCACCCTGTCCCGAGGCGCCGGAGGTCCCGCCGCCCCCGCCCGATCCGTCGGACACGCGCAGGGTCACCTGGGAGCCGGGGATGCCGGTGCCGCCGTCGAGGCCGATGACCGTGCCGTACGGGCGGCCGGTGCCGGAGACGAACTGGGTGTTGACGGTGAAGCCCGCGTTGGTGAGCAGGGAGGTGGCGGCGGACTGGCTCATGCCCTCCACGTCCGGGGTGCTCTCGCCACTGGTCCCGGCCTCGTAGGCGGGGTCGGGCGCGGGCAACTGGACCGGGCCGTAGACGTCAGCGATGGGGGAGAAGGCCGAGAACCAGGTCTGCGCCGGCTCGAGGCCGCCGAAGAGGTTGCCGTAGGAGCACTGGCGCAGCGGGCTGGTGCACAGCTCGGTGGTGGTGGTGCCGTCGTTGAAGGCGTAGACGGCCGCGGCGTAGTGGTTGGTGAAGCCGAGGAACGCCGAGGAGCGGTTGGCCTCGGTGGTACCGGTCTTGCCGGACATGGGGCGGTTCCAGCCCGCGCCCGCCGCGGCACCCGCGGCGGTGCCGGCGCCGACGGAGTCCTTGGACATGGCGACGGCGAGGGTGTTGGCGAGCCCCTCCTCGACCACCTGCTCACACTGCGGTTCGTTCAGCTCGACGGGCTTTCCGGTCCGGTCGGTGATCGACTCGATGGGGCTGGGAGGGCACCACACGCCGCCGGACGCGAGGGTGGCACCGACGTTGGACAGTTCCAGCGCGTTGACGGCGGTGGGCCCGAGGGTGAACGACCCGAGGTTGTTCTTCTTGATGAACCCGCTGATCGAGTCGCCTCCGGCCGCGGTGCCCTTGCGGTCGTACGAGCGCAAGCCCAGCCGGACGGCCATGTCGACGGTCGGGGCCACGCCGACGTCCTTGATGAGGTTGACGAACGTGGTGTTGGGGGACTGGGCCAGGGCATCGGGCACCCGCAGGGACGCCGGATACGAGCCGGCGTTCTCCACGCAGTACTGGCCGGCCGGGCAGCCCGCGGCGCCGCCGGAGCCCAGGCCCGCCACCTGGACGCGGCGCGGCACCGGCAGGGAGGTGTTGGTGCCCATGCCCTTCTCCATCGCGGCGGCCACGGTGAAGACCTTGAACACCGAGCCCGCGCCGTCGCCGACCAGCGAGAACGGCTGCGGTTGGACGGTCTGGCTGTCGCCCAGTTCGAGGCCGTACTGGCGGCTGGAGGCCATCGCGACGACCTTGTGGGAGTCCTTGCCGGGGCGGACGACGCTCATCACCTCGGCCACACCCTGTGCGGTGGGGTTGCCGTAGGTGTCGACGGCGCGCTGGACGTTGTCCTGCACGGTCGTGTCCAGGGTGGTGCGGATCGTGTAGCCGCCCTGCTCGACCATCTCGCGGCTGAGCCCGTTCTCGTCGAGGTACTGCAGCACGTAGTCGCAGAAGAACCCGCTGTCGCCTGCGGTGATGCACCCTCGCGGCAGGGAGTTGGGCCGCTCGAGCACCCCGAGGGGCTCGGCCATGTACTGCTCGCCCTCGGCGGGGGTGATCGCACCGGTCTGGACCATCGTGTCGATCACCGTGTCGCGGCGCTGCTTGGTGTCCTCGGGATTGGTGAACGGGTTGAACCGGCTGGTGGACTGCACCATGCCCGCGAGCATCGCCGCCTGCGGGACCGTCAGGTCCGCGGCGTCGACCCCGAAGTACGTCTGGGCGGCCGTCTGGACGCCGAACGCGCCGTTGCCGAACGAGACCAGATTGAGGTACTTGGTGAGGATCTCGTCCTTGCTCAGCTCCCCGTCGAGGGTCAGCGCCATCCGGATCTCTTTGATCTTGCGGGCGGGGGTGGTCTCCACGGCGGCACGACGTTCCGCGTCGTTCTCGGCGGAGACGAGGAACTGGTAGTTCTTGACCAACTGCTGGTCGATGGTCGACGCGCCCTGCTCGACCTCTCCGGAGGTGGCGTTGGTCAGGGCCGCCCGGATGGTGCCCCGCCAGTCGACGCCGTTGTGGTCCGCGAATCGTCGGTCCTCGATGGCGATGATCGCGAGCTTCATCTGCGGCGAGATCTCCTCGCTGGGCACCAGCACACGCTGCTGGTCGTAGAGCCACGCGATGGGCTGTCCGCCGGCGTCCGTGACCGTCGAGATCGAGGGCAGGTCGCCCTTGATGAGATCGGCGGACGTCTCGGCCAGGGAGTCGGCCATCTTGTTGGACGCGAGACCGGCCGCGCCCGCGATGGGGAACAGCGAGCCCGCCGCCACCACCCCGGCCGCCACACAGGTCGCGACCAGCTTTCCCAGCGAACTCATAGCCGACACGCGCCCAGAGTACGTGACAGACATCGCCGGACCACCCCGTGAGCGGGGTTCCGGTGTCAACTCTTTACTTCTGTTGTGTGACTGCGGTAACAATATGGGGGAACGCGGGACGTTCCGGACCGAGATGGGGTCGCACTCCTCCGACCCCGGTGCGGGCGCATCGCGTACACAGTGGGCCCGCCGCGCCGGGCGGGCTCAGAAGGCCGGAGGCGTGTGCGGTGAACCCGCCCACGCCTTCACACAGACTAGGGGTTTTTCGATGACGGCTACCCTCCCCGGGACCACCCGCTCCTCCGGTAACGGGGTCCGCCCCGGCTCAAGCAATCCCCTCGGTTCCGAGGAGGTCATCATCGGGGAAGGGCGCCAGGAATGGGTCGCCCAGGCCCGCTGCAGGGACATCGATCCCGACGAGCTGTTCGTCCGCGGGGCCGCTCAGCGCAAGGCCGCCTCCATCTGCCGCCACTGCCCCGTACTCCTGCAGTGCCGGGCGGACGCGCTGGACAACCGCGTCGAGTTCGGCGTGTGGGGCGGGATGACCGAGCGTCAGCGGCGTGCCCTGCTCAAGCAGCATCCCGAGGTGCGGTCCTGGGCCGATTTCTTCGCCCAGCAGCTCGAGCGGCACTCCGCCGCCTACTGAGTCAGCTCGGCCCGGGCTTCGACGCCCCCTCGCGTCGTCGCCCGTAAGACCCCGACCGGCTTCCCGACGCGGCCGGAGCCGATCGGTCCGCCCGGCGACGCCTCAGCCGCAGAGCTGGTCGCCCACCGAGCGAAGCGCCTCGAGGTTGGAGATCTCGAACGGCAGCGACGGCACGCCGACGATCCGCACGTCCGGATGTGTGTCGGTGAACGACTCGAGCAGCCGCAGCTCCTGCTTGGCGGTGCCGGCCCGGTCGGCGTGGATGCGCAGGACCGCCTCGGCCTCCGCGTTCCGGCCGCTCAGCCGGTCGGCGGCCGCGCAGGCCTGCTCGGCGCTCAGGTCGGTCAGCCGCGGGTGGGTCCGGTTCACCACGACTCCCGCGAGCGGCATGCGTTCCTCTGCCAGTCGCTCGGCGAAGTAGGCGGCCTCGCGCAGCGCGGGGCGCTCAGCAGAGGAGACCACGAGGAACTCGGTGCCCTTGCGACGCAGGATCGCCTGGGTGCGGGCCGCGCGCGTGGTGAAGCCGCCGAACGTGGAGTCCAGTGCCACCACGACCTCGGAGGCGTCCTTGAGCATCGATGAGCCCACCACGGCCGACACCCCGCGCATGGCGGTGCTCATCGCGCCGGAGACGAGGCGCCCCACCCCGCGCCCGGGAGTCGAGAGCAGGCGCATGAGTCGGCTGTCGAGGAACGCGCCGAGCCGGCGCGGGGCGTCGAGGAAGTCGAGGGCGTTGCGCGAGGGAGGGGTGTCGACGACGACGAGGTCCCACGCCGAGTCGTCGAGCAGTTGCCCGAGCTTCTCCATGGCCATGTACTCCTGGGTCCCCGCGAACGAGGTGACCATGGTCTTGTAGAAGCGGTTGTCGAGGATGGCGCGCGCGTTCTCTTCGGAGGTGTTGGCCACGACGAGCTCGTCGAACGTGCGCCGCATGTCGAGCATCATCGCGTGCAGCGACCCGGCGTCGGCGGGTGTGTCCGGTCCCAGCCGGACGGGCGCGGGCTCGTTGGAGAGCTCGTCGATCCCGAGGGCCTGCGCGAGGCGGCGGGCCGGGTCGATCGTCAGCACGACCGTGTCGCGGCCGAGTTCGGCGGCCCGCAGCGCGACCGCGGCGGCTGTGGTGGTCTTGCCGACGCCGCCGGCGCCGGTGCACACCACCACGCGGGTCGCGGGGTCGGTGAGCATGGCCGTGATGTCGAGACGACGTGTCATGTCAGTGCACTCCCTGGTCGACGAGGGCGGAGGCGAGGTCGTACAGGTCGGCGACCTCCACCCCGTGGGGCAGGGCCGGCAGGACGAGGGTGGGGCAGGCCGCTGACGTGAGCGTCTCGCCGGCCCGGAGCTGTCCGCGGGCGACACGGGCGTGCTCGATGGCCTGGACCAGCAGCCCCTCGAAGCCCTCGTCGTCGACCTCCACCCCGGTCTCCTCCAGGCCGGCACGCACCGACTCGGCGTCGATGGCTTCCTCGGCGATCCTCTCGAGCGCCTCGTCGTCCAGGTGTCGCGTCTCGGCGCGGTTGATGATCACCTGGCCGACACGCAGGCCGTGGCTCTTGAGCTCGTCGATCGCCTCGAGGGTCTCCTGCACGGGCAGGGACTCCAGCAGCGTCACCAGGTGCACGACCGTCCTCGGCGAGTGGACCAGTTCCGACACGGCCTCGGCCTGGCGCCGGATGGGTCCGCCCCCGCCGGCGAGGTCGGCCATCGCGGTGGTGACGTCGAGGAATTTGCCGATCCGGCCGGTGGGCGGTGCGTCCACGACCACCGCGTCATAGACGACCTCGCGCTTGGCGTGCTCGCGCGTGACGACCTCGTAGATCTTGCCGGTGAGCAACACGTCCTTGAGTCCGGGCGCGATGGTGGTGGCGAACTCGATGGCGCCCACCGACTTCATCACCTTGCCCACCACGCCGAGGCGGTAGAAGGTGTCGAGGTAGTCGAGCATCGCCGCCTCGATGTCGATGGCCAGCGCGAACACTTTGCCGCCTCCGTCGACCCGCGCGACGAGCTCCTCGCTGTACGGCAGCGGTTCGCGGTCGAAGGTCCGGGCGATCCCCTGGCGCTCCTCGACCTCCACCAGCAGTACGCGCTTGCCGGTCGAGGCGAGGGCCAGCGCGAGCGAGGTGGCGACCGTCGTCTTGCCCGTCCCGCCCTTCCCGGACACGTAGTGCAACTCGGCCCGCTCGGAGCTGTCCGACCATCCGGTGGACAGCGCATCGGCGATGGTCGCCCGTGTCGACCGCGTACCTGGGTTCTCAGTGGACGGCATGGCCCCACACTAAGCGCTCACACCACCGCGCGCGGGACGCTCGTCACTTACCTAGAGTGGGGCCCATGAGCGAATCCACCGGAACAGACCGGTTCGAATACGTCACCGTGCCGCTGCTGACGCACGCCACCAAGCAGATCCTCGACCAGTGGGGGAGCGACGGCTGGGAACTGGTCTCCGTGCTGCCCGGCCCGACGGGTGAGCAGCATGTCGCCTACATGAAGCGACGGCTCTGATGTCCGAGTCCGAGTCCGGGGGCTACTGGAGCCGCAAGCTCGAGCAGCTCGGCGTGGAACTGCCGACGGTCGTCCCGCCGGTCGCCAACTACGTCCCCGCCGTCCGGGCGGGCACGTTCGTCTACACCTCGGGCCAGCTGCCCATGGTCGACGGCACGCTGGCCGCCACCGGCAAGGTGGGGGCCGAGGTCGGCCCCGAGCAGGCCGCCGACCTGGCGCGCACGTGCGCACTCAACGCGCTGGCCGCCGTCGACGCGCTCGTCGGCATCGACGCCGTGGTGAAGATCGTCAAGGTCGTCGGCTTCGTCGCCTCGGCGCCCGGCTTCAACGGGCAGCCCGCGGTGGTCAACGGTGCGTCCGACGTTCTCGGTGAGCTCTTCGGCGACGCCGGCGTCCACGCCCGCTCGGCCGTCGGCGTCTCCGAGCTGCCGCTCGACGCGCCCGTCGAGGTCGAGCTGGTCGTCGAGGTCGAGGTCTAGCCATGTCCGCAGGACTGACCCCGATCAGTTTCCCGGCGTACGAGACGCTCCGGCCCGTCACGGACCTGTCCGGGGTCATCCTCTGCGACAACCCCTCCGAGATGACCTTCGAGGGGACCAACACGGTCGTCCTGCGGGCCCCCGGGTCGCCCACCTGCGTGGTGGTGGATCCCGGGCCCGACGACCGCGCGCACGCCGAGCGGATCGCGGCGATCGTGGGGGAGATCGAGCTCGTCGTCGTCACCCATCGCCACGGTGACCACACCGACGGCATCGATCACCTGCGCGCCTTCACCACCGCCCCCGTCCGGGCCGTCGATGAACGGTTCTGTCGCGACGCCGCACCGTTGGTGACGGACGGCGACGACGACGAGGTGATCCACGCCGCCGGACTGGACATCACCGTGGTGGGCACGCCGGGGCACACGGCCGATTCGGTCAGCCTCGAGGTGCGGCCCGCGGGCGCCGGGTTCACCGCCCGGCCGGACTGCGTGGTCCTCGGTGACACGATCCTCGGCAGGGATTCGACCGTGCTCGACTCGACCGACGGCGATCTCGGCGACTACCTGGGCAGCATGGATCTGCTCGCCGCGCGGGCCGACGGTGTGATCGGCATCCCCGGCCACGGGCCCGACGTCGAGAACACCGGCCGTGCCGCCCAGGTTCTCGGGCAGCACCGGCGCGATCGACTCGAGCAGATCGTCGCCGCGCGGGCCGAGCTGGGCCGCGACGCCTCCGCCGGGGCGATCACGCAGCACATCTACCGCGACGTGTCGCCGTTCCTGCTCAAGGTGGCCGAGCAGTCGACCACGGTGGCGCTGCGCTACCTCGACCGCCTCGACCGCCCTGACGCGGAGGCCTGAGCCGGGCCGGCCTGCCCGGGGCGCCGGCCCGGCCTGCCCCACCCCCTCCCGGATCCGCTACCCGCCCTCCGGATCCGCTACCCGCACAGGAGTAGCGGATCCCCAGTGGGAGTAGCGGATCTCGGGGAGGGCGGGGTGATGGGCCGGGGTGTCGACCCGCGTTGTCCACAGGGCCGGGCGTCTCCACAGGAGGCCGGCCCGCGAGGTCCTGAACCGCCGGGACGTGGCGACACCGGCGGGACGATGTCCGCATGAACACCTCGACACCCGCCCGGAACCGCCCCACCCGCCTGTCGACGTACGCCGATCTGGCGAGGGGCGGCCTGACCCACGCCGACATCGCACGGCTGATCGCGAACGGCGAGCTCAGACGTGTCCGCACCGGGGTCTACGCTCACGCCGCGGACGACGCCGGCCCGGACGGCCGATCGCCCGGTGAACCCGCCTATGAGCGGCGTCGCCGGGTGTTCGTCGAACGCACGGCGGCCGCAGCGCGAGCGGTGGAACCGGGGACGGTCTTCTCCCACGCCTCGGCGCTGGCCCTGCACGGGCTACCGCTCCACGGGATGGTGCTCGATCGTCCCACCGCCACTCGTCACCGCGCGGGCGGCGGGAGTCGTCGCAGCTCCGCGCTCATCGTCGCGAACCTGCCGCTCGACGGGGTGGTGCAAATGCTCGACGGCATACCGGTGACCTCGCCGGCCCGGACGATCGTCGACGTGGCCCGGACGTCCGGGTTGGAGAGCGGGGTGTGCGCGGCGGACCAGGCCATCCGCCGAGGCCTCTGCACCCGGTTCGACCTGCAGGTGGAGGCCGAGGCGGCGAAGGGGAGAACGGGCGTCTCCCGGGCGCGGGCCCTGCCCGAGCGGACCTCCGGGCTGGCCGAGTCGGTGCTGGAGACGCTGATCCGGCTCATCCTGGTGATGGCGGGGCTGCCGGAGCCCGAGCTGCAGGTGCGGCTGGCGGTGCGCGGAGGCAAGAGGTTCCGGGTGGACTTCTTCTGGCCGCAGTGGCGCCTGATCGGCGAGGCGGACGGCTTCGGCAAGTACGGGACGGAACCGGAGGAGATCCGCCGGAACTGGGCTGCCGAGCGGCGCAGGCAGGCCCAGTTGGAGGACGCCGGATACGTGGTGATCCGGTGGACGTGGGCGGACCTGCAGGATCCCCGGGCGATCGTCCGTCGAGTCCGTGAGGAGATGTGGCGGCAGGAACGACTCGGGCTCGGCCCGAACTCTGCTTGATCGAGAAAATCCGCTACTCCGACCCGGGATCCGCTACCCATGTCGGGGTAGCGGATCCGGAGTCCGGGTAGCGGATTTCGGATGGGGTCCGGGGTGGGCCGCGACGGGTGGGGCTGAGCCGGCCCGACCAGCGTCAGCGGGCGCGGCGGGCCAGGCGCTCGGTGTCCGAGATGATGACGCTCTTGCCCTCGAGCCGCAGCCAGCCGCGGTGCGCGAACTCGGCCAGCGCCTTGTTCACCGTCTCGCGGGAGGCGCCGACGAGCTGGGCGATCTCCTCCTGCGTGAGGTCGTGCGTCACGCGGATGTTGCCGCCCTCCTGCGTGCCGAAGCGCTGCGCCAGCTGGAGCAGGGCCTTGGCCACGCGACCGGGGACGTCGGTGAAGATGAGGTCGGCCAGGTTGTTGTTGGTGCGGCGCAGGCGGCGGGCCAACACGCGCAGCAGCTGGTCGGAGATCTCGGGCCGCTCGGCGATCCACCGCTTGAGGGCGGAGCGGTCCATGGCCTGGACGGTGACGTCGGTGACGCACACGGCCGACGAGGTCCGCGGACCCGGGTCGAAGATCGACAGCTCACCGAACATGTCCGACGGGCCGAGGATGGACAGCAGGTTCTCGCGGCCGTCGGGCGCCTTGCGGGACAGCTTCACCTTCCCGGAGGTGACGATGTACAGGCTGTCGCCCTGCTCGCCCTCGCGGATGATCACGTCACCCTTCGAGTACTCCTCGCGGGTCAGATCGTCACGCAGAGCGGAGACCGCCGCGGGCTCCACACCCTGGAAGATTCCGGCACTGGTGAGGACGTCGTCGGCAGACTGGTCCGTGCGGCGATCAATCGTCACAGTCTGTGACCCTCCGTTCGGGCGGGGACATGCTCGTCCGCGCCATGGCGTGCGTGTGGCGAAAGCCACTGTAGTCGTTCACGCGTCGAGATGTGGTCGACGCGCGGTCAGCGGGATGGTTCAGGCGTCGATCTGCTCGGGTTCGTCGAGGATCGCGTTCTCGAATCGGTCCATGAGAAGCGCGAACCCGGCGAGGAGCACCGGCACGAGGACGACGAGGATTCCCTGCATGCCCATGATTATCCACCGCCGACCGCGTGGGTGCACACGTGCCCGTCCGGAGCGGCGCGGCGCCGTGTGCGCGCGGAGCCGTAATGTGGACTCATGCCCGACCCCGCTCCAGCCGTGAAGCGCCGCAGACGAGGGGTGGCCGCGAGGGGGGTGGAAACCGACCTCGGGCGCACCCGGCGCGCCAGGCGCATGCTGCGCACTCTCGAGAAGGCGTTCCCGCACGTCTACTGCGAGCTCGACTTCACCACCCCCCTCGAACTCTCCGTCGCCACCATCCTGTCGGCCCAGTGCACGGACAAGCGCGTCAACGAGGTCACCCCGGCGCTGTTCGCCCGCTACAAGACGGCCGCGGACTACGCGGGATCGGATCGCGAGGAGCTGGAGGAGTTCATCCGCCCGACGGGCTTCTACCGCAACAAGGCGCGCAGCATCCAGGGCCTCGGCGCGGCCCTGGTGGAGAGGTACGACGGCGAGGTGCCGCAGCGGCTCGAGGACCTGGTCACCCTCCCGGGATTCGGGCGTAAAACCGCGAACGTGGTGCTGGGCAACGCTTTCGGCATCCCGGGGCTGCCCGTCGACACTCACTTCATCCGGCTTGTGAACCGCTGGAAGTGGACCGATGCCACCGACGCGGTCCGCATCGAGCGCGAGGTGTCGCAGATGCTGCCCCGGGCCTCCTGGACCGACGCCAGTCACCGGATCATCTTCCACGGCCGCCGGGTGTGCCACGCGCGGACCGCGGCCTGCGGGGCGTGTGTCCTGGCCGACGACTGCCCGTCCGCGGGCGAGGCCGGCCCGCTCGATCCGGCCGCGGCCGCCCGCCTCGTGGCGGGACCCGAGCGTGATCACCTCCTCGAGCTGGTGGGACTGGGGGAATACGCGTGAGTGCCTCCACCCGGTGGTCGCTGGTCGCGCTCGTGGCGCTGGTCGGCGTCGTCGTCGCCCTCCTCACCACCTTCGGTGACTCCGGCGACGGTTCCGGTGACCCCACCGCCGCCCCCACCGTTCCCCCCGCCGGTGCCCCCGGGGCGCCGCCGATCGGAGGCCCGCCCGCGGACGAGCCACACACGGTCGTGGACGCCGGGACCCGCGCCACCGCCGACCTGCCGGCCTGCCGCGACAGCGCCGCGCCCGCCACCACGACCGGCCCCGTCGCCGGCCTCATGGTGCGGTGTATGGACGACGGCTCCACCACCACGCTCGGCAAGATCCAGGCCGGCAAGCCCATGGTCGTCAACATGTGGGCCTACTGGTGCGAGCCGTGCCGACGCGAGCTGCCCGCGATCCAGGACGCGGCCGCCACGCTCGGTGACGACGTCCGGGTGGTCATCTCGCACACCGACCCGTCCGAGACCAAGGGCTTCGACACCCTCGGCGCGCTCGGTATCGACGAACTCGTGTCGGTCTCCGACCACGACGAGGAGCTCCCCACCGTGCTCGGCGCGCCGCCCGTCCTGCCGCTCACCCTCTTCGTACGGGCCGACGGGACGGTCGCCCACGTGCTGGTGCAGCCCATGGACAGCGAACAGGACGTGCTGGACGCCGTCGCCGAGCACCTGGGGGTGACCGCGTGAGCGAGACCGCGAACGACCCGGCGAGCCGTCGCGTGCCCCGTCCCGGTGACATCACCGGCGTCCCGCATCCGGGGTGGATGGACCCGCTGATGTCGGCGTGCACCGACGGCAGCTTCGACGGGCTGCTGCCCCAGCGCAAGCCGCCCGCCCATCGCGGGCCCAACGAGGTCGGCCGCCCGCACCGCGACGCCGCCGTGTTGGTGCTGCTGTCCGGCTCGCCCGACGCGCCGGGACCCCTACCGCCCGAGGACGCGCGGGTCCTGCTCACCCATCGCGCGCCGACCCTGCGCAACCACTCCGGACAGATCTCCTTCCCGGGCGGCGGGGTCGACGACACGGACAGCGGTCCCGTCGAGGCCGCCCTGCGCGAGGCGTGGGAGGAGACCGGCCTGGACCCGGCCGGCGTCGACGTCCTGGCGGTGCTGCCCGAGCTGTACATCCCCGTGTCCAACTACTCGGTCGCGCCCGTGCTGGGGTACTGGCGTGAGCCGATGGAGGTCGGAGTGGTGGACCCGGGCGAGACCGCGCGCGTGATGACCGTCCCGGTGGGCGAGCTGCTCGACCCGGCCAACCGCTTCCTGCTGCGGCACACCACCGGCTGGACCGGTCCCGCGTTCCAGCACGACGATCTGGTGGTGTGGGGCTTCACCGCCGGAATCCTCGCCGCGATGTTCCACTCCGCCGGCTGGGATCTGGAGTGGGACACCGACGACATCCGCGATCTCGAGAAGACCCTCGCCGCGTCCGGCAACGGCGAACAGCACCGCATGTCGGCCGAGGAGGCCCGCCGCGAGTCCGCTGATCCGCTGGCCGACCACACCGTCGCCGGCGTGCCCGGACTGAGCGCCGGAGCCGACACCGCCGAGCCCGCGGACACCCGTGACGCCGGTGACGCGGCACCCGACGGCGAGGAGCCCCTCGACCTGCCCGCCGACAATCCGCGGAGGGGGCTTCGGTGACGGGGTCGCAGTGGCTCGACCTCGCCCTGTTCGCCCTGGCCGCCGCCGCTGCGATCTCCGGCTGGATCAACGGCGCCGCCGCCTCCGGGTTCGCCCTCCTCGGCGTGGGGATCGGCGCGACCTCCGGGTTGCTGGTGGCTCCACACCTGGTGCGCGAGGTCGACGAGCCCCTGGGCCGCCTGGTGGCCGGACTGGCGATCATCGCCGTGATGGTCATCATCGGGCAGGTCGCCGGGGTGACGATCGGTCGGGCCGCCCGGCGCTACATCTCCGGCACCGGCGCGAGGCTTCTCGACAGCACCCTGGGCGCGGTGTTCCAGTCCGCCGCCATGCTGCTGGTGGCATGGCTGGTCGCCGTGCCCATCGCCGCCCAGGAGGGCCCCGGGCCCGGCAAGGCGGTGCGGGGCTCGACGGTGCTGGCCAAGATCGACGACGTCGCACCCGAGCAGCTGCAGCGCATCCCGGCGGCGTTCACCCAGGTCCTCGGCACGACCGGGTTCCCGGACATCCTCGGCCCGTTCGGCACCACCCCGCTCCAGGAGGTCCCGCCGCCCGACCCGGTGCTGGCGGGATCGGAGGTCGTGGCGCGGGTGAAGCCGTCGGTGCTGAAGATCCGCGGCCGCGCCGAGTCGTGTAGTCGGGCCCTGGAGGGCTCCGGCTTCGTGGCCGCCCCGGGCCTGGTCATGACCAACGCGCACGTGGTGGCCGGCACCGGCTCGGTCACCGTGGTCGCCGGCGACGGCGAACTCGACGGCGAGGTCGTGGTCTACGACTCCTCGGTGGACGTGGCAGTGCTGCGCGTGCCCGGGCTGCAGGCGCCGGTCCTGCCCTTCGCCGAGAACCGCGCCCGTACCGGCGACGACGCGATCGTCGTGGGCTATCCCGGCAACGGTCCCTACCGGCCGGACGCGGCCCGGATCCGCGAGCGGGTGACCCTGCGCGGACCCGACATCTACCGTCAGCAGACCGTGGAGCGCGAGGTCTACATCCTGCGGGGCAGCGTCCGCGAGGGGAACTCCGGCGGCCCGCTGATCACACCCGACGGGAAGGTCGTGGGCGTGGTGTTCGGTGCCGCGATGGACGCCGCCGACACGGGTTACGCGCTCACCGTCGAGCAGGTCCTGCCGCAGCTGCAGGCGGCGGTCGACGCGCCGGGCGCGGTGCCGACCGGCCCCTGCGTCGGCGTCCGCTGACCGGACCGGGGCCCCGCAGCGCCGGGGGTCCGGTACCCGCCGTCGGTGGGGGCCGGTGCCTGCTGTGCGCGGGCGGCGCGGGGCGGCCCCGGTCAGGCCGGGGTGACGCGGCGCGCGAAGTCGACGATGAGGCGGGACGTCTCCGCCGGGGCCTCCATGGCCGGGAACTGACCAGCGCCAGGGACGAGCGCGGTGGTGAAGTCGCCGGCCCAGGCCGAGGACGCGCGGACGGTCGCCGGCAGGATGAAGCGGTCCTCGGCACCGCTGATGCCGAGCACGGGCTGCGGCAGAACGCCGGAGACCGCGCGGCGGAAATCGCGCCCGTCCGGCCGGAGCTGGCTGCGCACCATCCAGCGGCGGCTCTCCAGCGACAGGTGGGCCACCTTGGGGATGAGCATCGCCCGCCGGAGCAGGTCGACGGTCTCGCGGAAGTCGTCGGTGCCCGGCCACGCGGGGCCCGAGCGGCTGCGCAGCATCTCCTCGACGTCCGCGGCCCCGTCGCGGGTGAGGCGCCTCTCGGGCAGGCGCGGAAACTGGTCCGCGAGTAGGCGGGGCACGAGCGCCCGCCGTTGGTGTCGGTCGAACAGTGCGGCGCGACGCGTGGCGAGCGGGTGGGGGGACCCGACGACGACTAGGCCCCGCACCGCGCGGGGCCGGCGGTACGCGGCGGTCCACGCGTAGAAGCCGCCCTCGCCCTGTCCGACGATCACGGCCGAGGAATGGCCGAGCGCCCGCACGAGATTCGTGATGTCGGACGCGAGGGTCCAGGCGTCGTATCCGCGCGGCGGTTTGTCGGAGTCGCCGTGGCCGCGCAGGTCGACGGCGACGGCGTGGAAGCCCGCCTCCGCCAGCGCGAGCATGGGCGTGCGCATCGTCCACCAGATTCCGCCGAGGCCGTGGACGAGCAGGACCAGCGGCGGAAACTCCCCGGCGACGGCGTCTGCGGGGAGCGCCTCGGCCACGTGCAGGCGGATGCCGTTGGCCGAGACGTCACGATGCCGCCACGACCCGTCGATCCTGACGATCGACGGGTCGGGCGGCCTGTGAGCGGGCGTTTTCAGTTGCGCACGGGGGGTTCGGGCGTGCTGGTGACCCGCACCGTGTGGGGCCGCTGCGGCTCGGACCCCTTGGGCATGGCCAGCTTGAGGTCCGACACCGAGTCGATGGTGCGCTGCGGCTTACGGATCTTCTTGACCTTGCGGTACCCGAGCAGTCCGCACACCGCGGCCAGAAGGACCAGCACCACGAACACGATGAGGAAACCCATCCAGTCCCAGCTCTTGGTTCCGAACCACAGCGAGATGAGCTTCGCCCACATGAACACGAACGGGAAGAAGGACATCAGGAGGAATACGAGAGCGGCCACGAAGAACCCGGACCCGGTCGCGGCCTTCTTCACCTGCTCGGTGATCTCGGTCTTGGCCAACTCGATCTCGGCCCGCATGAGAGTGGACACGTGGGTCGACGCGTTCTTGACCAGGGTGCCGATGCTGGCGTCGCCCCGGCCGATCGAGTCCGCGTCATGCAGGGGGATCGAGGCCTCGGTCGGCTTGTGCGTTCCCTGGGCGTGGCTCACGGTTGCTCCTCCATTGTCCGGCGACGGCTGCACCGTCATCCATCGTGCCACGTCACGTGGCGACCTTCACCCGCTACCCGGTCATCCGCGCGTGCCCTTCTCGCGGATCTGGTCCATGATCGTCGGATCCGCCAGGGTCGAGGTGTCGCCGCCCTCGCGGCCCTCGGCCATGTCCTTGAGCAGTCGACGCATGATCTTGCCGGAACGGGTCTTGGGCAGTTCCGGCACGATCGTGATGTCGCGGGGCTTGGCGATCGGTGAGATCTCCCGCGACACCTCGGCGCGCAGTTCGTCGATGAGCTTCTGCCGGTCCTCCTCGGCGTCCACGTTCCCGCGCAGGATCACGTAGGCGACGATCGCCTGGCCGGTGGTCTCGTCGTTCGCGCCGACCACGGCCGCCTCCGCGACCGCTCGGTGACCGACGAGCGCCGACTCGACCTCGGAGGTCGAGATGCGGTGGCCCGAGATGTTCATGACGTCGTCGACACGGCCGAGCACCCACAGGGCGCCGTCCGAGTCCAACTTGGCGCCGTCACCGGCGAAGTAGTACCCCTCCTCGGCGAAGCGAGACCAGTAGGTGTCGCGGTAGCGCTCCATGTCGCCCCAGATGCCGCGGAGCATCGCGGGCCACGGCTCGGTGAGGACCAGGAAGCCCTGCTCGTCCGCGGGGACCTCTTTGGCGTCCCCGTCGACGATCGCCGCCGAGATCCCGGGCAGCGGCCGCATGGCCGAACCCGGCTTGGTCTCGGTGATGCCCGGCAGCGGCGAGATCATGATCGCACCGGTCTCGGTCTGCCACCACGTGTCGACGATGGGGGCCTTACCGCCGCCGATGTTCTCGCGGTACCAGCGCCACGCCTCCGGGTTGATCGGCTCGCCGACCGAGCCGAGGAGGCGGATCGAGGACAGGTCGTGGGCTGCCGGGATCTCCTTGCCCCACTTCATGAACGTGCGGATCAGGGTCGGAGCCGCATAGTAGATGGTGACGCCGTACTTCTCGATGATCTGGAAGTGCCGGTGCTCGTCGGGGGAGTTGGGCGTGCCCTCGTAGACGATGCACTCGGCGCCGTTGGCCAGGGGGGCGTACACGCCGTAGGTGTGGCCGGTGACCCATCCGACGTCCGCCGTGCACCAGTAGACGTCCTCGCCGGGCTTGTGGTCGAAGACGTTGTGGTGCGTGTAGGCGGCCTGCGTGAGGTAGCCGCCGGAGGTATGGACGATGCCCTTGGGCTTGCCGGTCGTGCCGGAGGTGTAGAGCAGGAACAGGGGGTGCTCGGAGTCGAAGGCCTCCGGGGTGTGCTCGGTGGACTGCTCGGGGATCACCTCGTCCCACCAGACGTCGCGGCCCTCGGTCCACTCGACGTCGAGGCCGGTGCGGCGCACGACGAGAACGTTCTCCACGGACCGGGCGGGGCCGTCCACGCCCTCGAGATTCCCGGCAAGGGCGTCGTCGACGCCGGCCTTGAGCGGGGCGGGCCTGCCGCGGCGGAACTGGCCGTCGGCGGTGATGACGAGCTTGGCCTCGGCGTCGTCGACGCGCGAGCGCAGGGCCGCGGGCGAGAAGCCGGCGAAGACGACGGAGTGGGTCAGGCCCAGGCGCGCGCACGCGAGCATCGCGATGTAGACCTCGGGCAGCAGCGGCATGTAGATGGCCACCCGGTCGCCGGCCACCAGGCCGAGCGAGCTGAGGTAGTTGGCGGTCCGGCTGACCTCGTCCTTGAGCTCGGCGTACGTGATGTCGCGGGCGTCATCCGTGGGCTCGCCGATCCAGTGGATGGCGACGCGGTCACCATTGCCGGCCTCGACGTGCCGGTCGACGCAGTTGTAGGCGACGTTGAGCTTGCCGCCGACGAACCATTTGGCGACGGGGGCGTCGGACCAGTCCAGCACCTCGGACCATTCGGTGTCCCAGTCGAGACGACGGGCCTGCTCCTCCCAGAACGCCAGACGGTCGTCCGCGGCACTGTCGTACAGATCTGCCTGCGCGTTGGCCTGCGCGGCGAAGTCGGGATCGGGCGCGAAGGACGGGGTGTGTTCGGGAGCGGTCATCAGCGGCTCTCTCTCGGGGATGAGGTTTCACGGACGGCCGGGGTCGCCGCGGCGGACGTGACCAGACCGATGTCTGTGAGCGTAGTCACATGCGACCGGTCGTGTCGGGCAACCCACCCGAGGGGGTATGACGGGGGAGTCCTGCCCGCCACCATCAGTCGCGACGCGGTTCCGGGCCCTTCGGGCCGGCGTCCTCGGACCGGCCCGTGCCCGTGCCCGGGGTCGCGGGGCCCGGGCCGGTGGCCTTCGCGGGCGCGGGGGAGTCGGTGGTCTCCTCGCTGTCCGACGTTCTCGTCGTCGTCGCCCCCTTGCCGTTCCGGCCCGCCGACGCCGGGTCCGCCGCGGCGTCCTCGCCCGCGCCGACGGTCTTGGTGGGGTTTCCCGCTCCGGCCCCCGCGGTCTCCTTCGCGGCGCCCCTCGACGTGGTCTTCCCGTCGTCCTCCGCCGGCTTTCCGGCCGCGCCCGCCGACGGGCCGGACGACTGCGCGGCCGTGCCGCGGAGGCGCGTGGGCGTCTCGATGCCGTAGTACTCGAGCAGCTTGGCCTCCTGCTCGGGGGTGAGGGCGTCCTCGGTGTTGTCGGGGCGCGGGGAGTCGCGGATGACGGCGCGGGTGTGGTCGACGTGGAGTTCGTCGTCGAGGAGCCGCGCCCCGTGGAGGGGGACGATCGCGTCGGCGGAGAAGATGCCGGTCGAGACGGCCGCGAATGTGATCTTGCCGCTGGCGTCGTCCACGTAGACCTGGCGCACCGCGCCGATCTTGGCCCCCGTCGAGTCGAAGGCGGTCGCGTCGAGCAGTGCGTCGAGCTGGTCCTTGAGGTTCACGCGGATCTCCGGGGTGTCGAGGGTGGGCGGGCGGTGCCGGCGCGGGCCCCGACCGGGTGGAGGTGATTACACCAGCTCCACACCGGTTGAGGCAGCTGAAAATTGCCTGTGTCGGCCGATTGTGACCCGATGGGTAACCTCGACCCGTGACCTCCGCAGCTCCCGACCCGCTCGCCCCGCTGACCGCCCTGCCGGGCGTGGCCGAGGCCGCGGACACCGCCCGCGACGCCCTCGCCGCGGTGCACCGGCACCCCGCCAACCGCCGCGGATGGCCCACCACCGCCGCCGAATCGGTCCTGCGCGGGGCCCGCGCCTCCGCCGGAGTCGAGGGCGCGTCCGTCCGTCTGGACAGCGACGGCGAGCCCGACGAGATCCTGTCCGGCGCCCTGCGGGTCGCCGGTGAACTCACCGGCGAGTCCCTGGATCGTGCCGTCGCCGTGTGGACCCGCTCGCCGCTGCAGGAGCTCGCCCACCTGCATCTCCTCGCCGCGGCCCGGCCCGACGTCGACCCGCAGACGCTGGGCCGCCCCCGCGCCGGAGATGGCGTGGCCGAGCGACTCCAGGGCCTGGCCGGGCTCGTCACCGGCGGCACGCGCGTGCCGGCACCGGTGCTCGCCGCGGTCGTGCTGGGGGAACTCTCCGGGCTCGCGCCGTTCGGTTCGGCCGACGGGATCGTCGCCCGCGCCGCGTTCCGGCTGGTCGCGGTGTCCACCGGCCTCGACCCGCACTGCCTGGGCGTGCCCGAGGTGACCTTCTACCGCGACCCGGAGGCCTACCGCGCCGCCGTCGCCGGCTTCATGGCGGGGACCGAGGAAGGCGTCGCCGCCTGGATCCTCTACTGCTGTAAGGCGCTGGAGGCGGGGGCTCGTGAGGCCACCTCGATCGCCGATGCCGCCGGGGCCTGACACGCGAACGGCGGGTCGGGTCTGGCGCGCGCACGGCGCACTGGCTTGACACGCGAACGGCGGGTCGGCCGAAGCCGACCCGCCAACTCACTGCGGTTCATCGAGAGATCCGGGTACCAAGCGTCCTGTGGTCCGCCGTGTCGCCGGCCCGGGACAACCGTCGGTGACGGCTGGCGCGGACCCACGGCTGGTGTTGCCTCTCGGGCGTTATCCGTCGCGTGGGTTTCCGAACGTCGATGACGGTAGATCAGGCGGGGGGCCGTGACTTCTCTTCCGTCGCGGTCCTGGCGTCCTCACCACCGTGCCTTGAGCATGCCGTCGAGCACCCTGCCGGGGCGATGGTGGGAACCCCCAAAGAACCCGCCGACTCCTCGGTCGATCCGGCTATCGCTTCTGACTCCGTCCGCGGCCCACGATGAGTGATTGGGGCGTCGGCGGATCTACCGCACCGGGCCGTGCAGCTACGGCGCCGCCCGCCTCGCACCACGCGCGAACGCGGCGGCCGCCGCGCTCATCGCCACGACGATGGCTCCGACACTCACGATCGGCCCCGTCGCCCTCTCGAGCGTCGGCAGCAGCGGGGTGGGGTTGGAGAACGTCAGGATCGGCCAACCCCGCTCGAGCGCTTCGCGGCGCAGCGCGCGGTCGGGATTGATCACCGTCGGATGGCCCACCAGCTCGAGCATCGGCAGGTCGGTCGAGGAGTCGGAGTAGGCGTAGCTCGCGTCGAGGTCGTAACCGTACCGGTCGGCGAACCCGCGGATGGCCTCCGCCTTGCCGGGGCCCTGGCAGTAGAACTCGATCTCCCCGCCGTACCGGCCGTTCTCGTCGCGGTTCATGCGGGTGCCGGCGTAGTGGTCCACCCCGAGCATGCGGGCGATCGGCGCGACCAGTTCCTCGCCCGACGCGGACACGATCACCAGGTCGTGGCCCAGCGCGCGGTGTTCGGCGAGCAGTTCCTGCGCCTCGGCGTACACGGTGGGCGAGACTTTCTCGGTGAGCGCCTCGGTGACGATCCGCTCGACCTGCTCGGGCGCCCAGCCCCTGGTGGCGGTCGCCATGGCCTGGCGTACCTTCTGCATCTGCTCGTCGTCGGCGTCGGAGAGGCTGAACGCCAGCTGCGTGTAGGCCAGGTCGATGACCGACCGGCGGGAGAGCAGGCCCTCGTCGAGAAACGACTTGTTGAACGCGAACACCGACGAGGTCGCGATGATCGTCTTGTCGAGGTCGAAGAACGCGGCCACGCGGCGCGGCCGGTGCGAGATCCTGGGGCCCGGTGGGCGGGGGGCGGACACGACACCCACGATACGGTCCTTGTGTTGCCCACGCAGATGGGTGATACTGGATGTGCCCTTAACGGGGCATCCCCCTACAGGTGCTCAGTTCATCCCCCCGAGAACTGAGGCTTTGAGAAACCGCGGCACCCCCTGCCGCGGTTTCTCGCATTTGTGGGTATCCGAAGGCGCCACGGGCATTCGCAGCCGCTCCCCGGGATGGCGTCTCGCACCCGCCGCGGGCTGCGCGAGACGCCATGTTCGCGTGCGGCTGCGATTGGGAAGGCCGGGCGGCTGCGGCTGAGCGGGCCGAAGACCGCGTCGACACCACGGGTGAGTGCGCCACGAGCGCCACGCCCCGCGCGTTCTCCACAGCCCCGTCCCCCTCCACAGGCCGACCGCCGTCCCGCGTCGCCGCGGGGTCGACGGTCGCCGGCATGGGCGAGGGTGGGCGCCGTGGACACGACTACGAGAGCGCTGACCGTCGCGGTGGAGATCACCGATCCCGACCTGGACGCCGACGTGCGCGCGGTGCTGGCCGCCCTGGCGATGGAACCGGGGACGGGGCCCGCCGACGTCCTGGTGACCGACCGCGCCGCCGAGCGCGTGGACCGCGACGGCGACCGTGCCAGCGGTGCCGGCGGTGCCGTGTCGGACGCCGCCGCGGGGAGGGTGGGAACCGGCGGGTCACGGGTCGTGCGGGTCGGCTCGGACCGCGATCCGGGTGACGACGACGAGGTGATCCGCCTGCCGTCCGGGACCGGCGATCTCGTGGGGGTGCTGCTCGCGCCGGTGCCGACCCGGGCGGGAGCGGTGGTGGTGGTCGTCGGCGCGGTGGGCGGTTGCGGGGCCAGCACGCTCGCGGCAGCGATGGCGGTCCGTGCCGCGCCGTCTCACCGGACCCTTCTGGTGGAGACGGACCCGCACGGCACCGGCGTCGACCTGCTGCTGGGGACGGAGGACCACTCCGGCCTGCGCGTTGAGGATGTCCGGGCCGACCTGGGCGGGCCCGACCCCGACGCCCTGTGGGGCGCGGCACCCGAGGTGCTGCCGGGACTGCGGGTACTGGCCAGGTCCAGAAGCCGTCCGGCGGACGCCGACCCCGCCCCCGCCCCCGATGGCGGACCGGGTGCCGTGCGGGCCCACCGGGCGGGCAGCGGACTCGCGGTGAGCGATTCCGGCGGCGCCGAGGACTGCGGGCCGGTGCGCGACGAGGCTGACCTCGTCGTCGTCGTCACCAGGGCCGACCTCCAGGGCGCGGTCGCGGCCCGACGGGCGGTTCGGCGGTCACCCGGCGCGGCGTTGGTGATCCGGACCGGGCGCGGTGACCCCCTGCATGCGGCCGACGTCGCCGGATCGGTGGGGGCTCAGCGGTGGCACGTGCTGCCCGAGATCGGCTCCGTGCGGCGCGCGGCCGGCGCCGGCGAGCTGGCCGATGCGCTGCGTCGCGGTCGCGCGGGCGGGATGCGGCGGCTGTGCGCACTCGCCGACACCCTGCTCGGGGAGGTGGGCGCCGGTGAGCGCTGAGGACCCCGGCGCCCCGCCCGCCGACCTGGTCGACCGCGTCCGCGCGCGCCTCGCCGGCCTGGGCGTGGATCCCGAGCCCGACGAGGTGGTCCGCGCGGTGCGGGCCGAATCCGGGGTCCTGCACGGGCACCTCGACCTGCTGCGCACCGCCCGGCTCGTCCGCGAGCACCTCGCCGGCGCCGGGCCGCTCGAGGCGCTGCTCGCCAGTCCCGGGGTGACCGACGTGGTGGTCGACGGACCGGGCCCCGCGCTGGTCGATCGCGGTCGGGGGCTCGAGGAGACCGACGTCGTGGTGCCGACCGAGGCCGAGCTGCGCGCGCTCGCGGTGCGACTGGCCGGGCGGGCGGGCCAGCGGCTCGACGACGCTCGCCCCTGGGCCGACGGCGTGGTGCGGTCGCGCGACGGTATGGCGTGGCGGCTGCACGCGGTCCTTCCTCCGGTCGCCGTCGACGGGACGTGCCTGTCGCTACGGGTGTCGAGGCCGGCGCAGTCGACGTTCGACCGGCTCGTGGCCGCGGGCACCGTCCCCGACGACGCCGAGCCGCTGCTCCGCGCGCTCGTCGCGGCCCGGGTCGGCTTCCTCGTCGTGGGCGGCACCGGTTCCGGCAAGACCACACTGCTCGCCGCGCTGCTGGGGCTGGTCCCGGACTCGGAGCGGCTGCTGTGTGTCGAGGACTCGCCCGAGCTGCGACCCGCGCACCCGCACGTCGTCAGGCTCGTGGTGCGGCACGGCAACGTCGAGGGCGCCGGCGAGGTGACGATGGCCGACCTCGTCCGGCAGGCGCTGCGCATGCGGCCCGACCGCATCGCCGTGGGCGAGGTCCGCGG
The DNA here is from genome assembly GCF_001570845.1 of Dietzia papillomatosis NBRC 105045. Lineage (NCBI taxonomy): Bacteria > Bacillati > Actinomycetota > Actinomycetes > Mycobacteriales > Dietziaceae > Dietzia > Dietzia papillomatosis. The sequence continues at coordinate 71,539 of NZ_BCSL01000007.1, forward strand.
CGGCGAGGTCGCCGACCTGCTCGCCGCCCTCAACACCGGCCACGACGGGAGCGCGGGCACGGTCCACGCCAACTCGCCGACCGAGCTGCCCGCGCGACTGGAGGCGCTCGGTGCCCTCGGCGGTCTGGATCGCGCCGCGCTGTCCGCCCAGGTTGCCGCGTCGCTGCGGGTCGTGGTGGGCATGCGCCGCCTGCCCGACGGGATGCGCGGCGTCGACTCGATCGGGGTGGTGCGCCGCGAGGCACAGGGGATCGTGGTGGACCCGGCCTGGCGTGCCGACGGGGGAGACGTGCCCGGTCGTGCGGCCCTCGACGCGATGCTCGCGGAGCGCGTCCGATGACGGCCGCGCTGGTGCTGGTGGCCGTCGCGCTGCTGGTGTGGCCGGGCGGGCGCGCGGCTGACCGGCTGGCGGCGCTCGAGTCCGGTGGGTTCGACCGGGCCGCGGGCGACGGTGCCGCGGGCGGGGCGACCGGTTCCGCGGGTGCCGGAGCCGCGGCTGGCGGAGCCGCGACCGGCGCCGCCCAGCGCATCGGCGCGCTGGGCGGCCTCGTCCTGCAGGTTCCGGCGAGCCTCTCGTGGCCGGTCGCGGCGGGGCTGGTCGGCCTGGTCGGCGCCGGACCACTGCACGCCTGCGCGGCCGCGGTGCTCGGCGGTGTCGCCGCCGACCTGCACGGCCGCGCCACCGAACGCCGCGGCCGCCTCACGCGGTTGGGCGCGTGGGAGCGCGCGCTGGACGACGCCGCCTCCGCCCTCCGGGCGGGCGCCGGGCCGGGGGCCGCCCTCGGCCGGGCCGCTGACGCGGCCGCTGCCCACGACCCGCAGGTCGGGAACATCCTCGCCGCCGCCGGATCGCACGCCCGCCTGGGCGGCGACGTCACCGCGGCGCTGCGACCCGCCGCGACCACCACGACCGGTCCGGCCGCCGCGGCCACCGCCGATGGTTCGAAGCGTGACCTCGGGGGCGACCGTGTCCCCGGCGAGCTCGCCGGGGCCTGGCTGCTCGCGACCCGGCACGGGGTCGAGCTCGCCGACGTCGTGGACGGTCTCCGCGCCGACGTGGCCTCCCGCCGCGAGCGCGCCGTCCGGACGCACGCCACCCTCGCCGGACCCCGAGCCACCGCCGTCATCCTCACCGCCCTGCCCGGCCTGGGCGTGCTGCTCGGCGCGGGTTTCGGAGCCGACCCCCTGGGCGTCCTGCTGGGCGGGACACTCGGCGGCGCCCTGTGCCTGGCAGGGGCGGTTCTCCTCGCGGCCGGTCTGGTGTGGACCGACCGGATCGCGGGCGGGGCGGGCAGGTGAGCCCGGCAGTTCTCCTACTCGCCGCCGCGGTGTGCATCGCGCCGTGGCGCCCGCGGGCCGCCGAGAGACTCGACGCGGTCCTCCCCGATCCCGCGGGGCCTGCTCGGCAGCACGCGGCGCCGGGGCGCCCGCACGGCGTGGCGACGTCCGCGGCCGCGGCGTTGACGGGCCGCATCGCCGGTCCAGTGGTGCGCCTGGTGGCCCCGCTCACCCGGCGCCGCCACGCCCCAGCCGACACCGAGGTGCTCGCCCACCTGCTGGACTTGCTCGCGGTCGCCCTGCTCGCGGGCCTGCCCACGCCGGACGCACTGTCCGCGGTCGCCGACGCCGTCGAGCACTCCGACCCCGACGCCGCGGAACCCCTGCGCGCGGCGGCCGCCCGCATGCGGCTAGGCGCGACGTCGGCCGAGGCCTGGCGGGACGTCCCGGGCGCCGCCCGGCTGGCCCCCGTCGCTCCTGTGCTGATCCGCGCGGGCGACGGCGGCGGGTCGGTCCGCTCCGCGCTGGAGCACGCCGCCGCACGGATGCGCTCCGAGGCCGACGCCGCCGCGACCGCCCGCGCCGAGCGCGCCTCCGTCCTCGTGGCCGGGCCCCTCGGCCTGTGCTTCCTGCCCGCGTTCGTCTGCCTTGGCGTGCTCCCCGTCGTGGTGGGTCTGGCCGACGGGATGCTGCCGGGGGTCATGCCGTGAGCAGCGCCGCCGGCCACTCGGATTCCGGGGCGGAGACGCCGCCCCGGTCAGTGAAGAAGGAGAAACCGCATGTCCACTCACCACACCCATCAGACCGCCACCCTCGCCACCCGGACTCTCGCCACCCCGACGGCGGCGGTGGCGCGCGCCCGTTCCGCCCTGCATCGCCGATTCCACGCGACGACCAGCGCGGACGCGGGGATGTCCACCGTCGAATATGCCGTCGGGACCATCGCCGCGGCGGCGTTCGGGGCCGTGCTGTACACGGTCGTCAGCGGCGACTCGATCCCGGACGCGCTCGGCGGCATCATCGAGCAGGCTCTCAACACCTCGGTGTGACGGTGCCGCGACGGCTCCGCGCGGCGGCGGCCCGCGACGACGGGTCGGTGACCGTCGAGGCCGCCCTCGGGATCGCCTCCCTCGTGGTGGTGGTCGCGCTCGCCGCCGCCGGTGCCGGCGCCGCGTTGACGCAGATCAGGATGGTCGACGCCGCCCGCGAGGCGGCGCGGGTGGCCGCGATGTCCGGGGTGGAGGAGGGCACGGCGGCCGGCCGGGTTGCCGCGCCCGGTGCCGACGTCTCGGTCGTCGGCGGCGGGGGAGCCGTCACGGCCGAGGTCGTGGCGCCGGCGCGGGGCCTGCCCGGCGTGGAGTTACGCGGTCGGGCCGTGGCGCGCGCCGAGCCGGGCGCTGCGCCATGACCGGGCGTGGCGCCGTGGCCGGGCGTCGTGCTGTGACGGGGCGTAGTGCGGCAGCCTGCCGACGCGCCGTCGTAGCCGTGCGCACGGGGTGGCGCCGGGTGGGTGACGACGACGAGGGGGCCATGACCGTGGCGACCGCCTTCGCGGTGGCGGCCGTCCTGGCGCTGGCCGTGGCCGTTCTGTTGGTGGGACGGGCGGCAGTGGCCACGCATGCCGCCCGATCCGCCGCGGACCTGGCCGCACTGGCCGGCGCGCACGCGCTCCGCGAGGGCCTCGACCCGTGCACGGCGGCGTCCGGGATCGCTGCCGCGAACGGCGCGGACTTGCCGGTGTGCACGGTCGACGGCCACGACCTGGTGGCCCGGGCCGAGGTGCACGTGGATCTCGGGGTGTTCGGCTCGCGAGCGGCGTCGGCGATCGCGCGGGCCGGGCCGGTGTGAGACCCGGCCCGAAATGAGACCCGGGGCCGCCGTGGGGCCGGGCCGGTGCGAGTTCCGGGCCGGGGGGCGGACAGGTCTGGCGGTGGTCCTCTACCCGGCGACCACGGCGAGCTGTCCCACCACCTCCGTGAGCAGCGCGATCGCACCCGGCTTGGAGAGCGGGTCGTTACCGTTTCCGCACTTGGGGGACTGGATGCAGGAAGGGCAGCCGGACTCGCACTCGCAGGCGCGGATCGCGTCCAGGGTCGCCCGCAGCCACGGGGTCGCGCGCCGGAAGCCCCGCTCGGCGAAGCCCGCCCCGCCGGCGTAGCCGTCGTAGACAAAGACCGTGGGCAGGCCGGTGTCGGGGTGCAGGGCGGTGGACACCCCGCCGATGTCCCAGCGGTCGCATGTGGCGACCAGGGGCAGCAGCCCGATCGCGGCGTGTTCGGCCGCGTGCAGCGCCCCCGGCCAGTCCGCCTCCTCGAGCCCGGCCACGCGCAGGAGCTGCGGGGTGAGCGTGTAGACCACCGCACGCGTGGCCAGGGTCGTCTCCGGCAGGTCCAGTGGGGGCACGTCGAGGATCTCCCCGCCGCGCAACCGCCGCTGATAGCCGGTGACCCGAGTGGTCACCTCCACGTCCGCCAGCGACAGGGTCACGGGCCCGGCCGGCACCGTCTCCAGCGTCTCCATGAGGTCGATCGACACCTGCTCTCGCGCGGAGGTCGTCCACTCCGGCACCTCGGGGTGACACAACGCCAGTCCCTCGTCGAGGTCGAGTTCGTCGACGATGAACGACTCGCCCTGGTGCAGGTACAGCGCGCCGGGGTGGACCTGCGAGCGGGCGCGGACGGAGTCGATAGTGCCGAGCATCCGGCCGTCCACCGCGTCCACGATCACCACCTCCGCGCCGCCCGTGCCGCGGATGTCGACCTCGGCGTGCGGGGTGTGGTCGTCGGCGGCCGGGTACCAGCCGGCGGGCCGGCGGCGCACGAGGAGGCGCGCGGCGAGGTCCTCGAGCACCTCGGTCGCGCCCCAGGCCCGCGCCTCGTCGTGCGACATCGGCCGCTCGCTCAACGCGCACCGCAGCTGCCCGGCCAGCAGGACGGGGTTGCGGGGGTCGGTGACGGTGGCCTCGACGGGCCGGCCCAGCAGGGCCTCGGGGTGGTGGACGAGGTAGGTGTCGAGCGGGTCGTCGCGTGCGACCAGCATGACCAGCGCGCCCTGGCCGCGGCGCCCGGCGCGGCCGGCCTGCTGCCAGAACGAGGCGATGGTGCCGGGGAACCCCGCGCTGACCACGGCGTCGAGGCCGGAGATGTCCACGCCCAGCTCGAGCGCGGAGGTCGAGGCCACGCCCACCAGTTCGCCCTCGGCGAGGCCGCGTTCGAGTTCGCGGCGGTCGTCGGCGAGGTAGCCCGCGCGGTAGGCGGCGACGCGGCCGGCGAGTTCGATACCGCGCGCCCCGTATTCCGAGGCCAGGCGCTCGCGGGCGCGCAGCGCGGTGGACTCGGCACCGGCGCGGGATCGCACGAACGTCAGGGTGCGCGCGCCCTCGGCGACGAGGGAGGCCATGAGCGCCGACGCCTCGACGGGCGCGGGTCGGCGGACGGGCGCGCCGTGCTCGCCGGCCACCCCCTCCATCAGCGGCGGTTCCCACAGCGCGACGGTGCGGCCACCCTGGGGCGAGGCGTCGTCGGTGACCTCCACGCACTCGCGGCCGACCAGCGTGGTGGCGGCGGCCCCGGCGTCGGAGGTGGTGGCGGACGCCAGGATGAAGGTCGGCGCCGCGCCCAGGGCGCGGGCCAACCTGTCGAGCCGTCGTAGGACCAGGGCGACGTTGGACCCGAACACACCGCGGTAGGAGTGACATTCGTCGACGACGACAAAGCGGAGCCCCCGCAGGATCCGTGTCCATTGGCGGGCCCTGCCGAGCATTGACAGGTGGAGCATGTCCGGGTTGGTGACGATCCACCGCGAGTTCTCCCGGATGAAGGGTCGGGCGTCGGACGGGGTGTCTCCGTCGTAGGAGGCGGGTGCGACGTGGGAGAGCCCGGGCACGGAGTCCACCAGCGAGATCACCGACGAGAGCTGGTCCTGCCCGAGGGCCTTGGTCGGGGCCAGGTAGAGCACGCAGGCGTTGGGGTCCTCGGCGAGGGCGCTCAGCGCGGGCAGCTGGTAGCCGAGCGACTTCCCGGACGCGGTTCCCGTCGCCACCACGACGTGTCGACCGGCGTGCGCGTGTTCGGCGGTGGCGACCTGGTGGGCCCAGGGCCGGTCGACGCCCCGGGCGCGCAGTTCGTCGACCAGGCCCGGGTGGGCCCAGGTGGGCCAGTCGGCGTACCGCGCCTCGCGGGCGGGCAGGTCGGCGGCGTGGGTCAGTGGCGACGGACCGGCCGGGAGCTGGTCCAGCAGGTGGCCCAGGAGTTCGCGTCCGTAAGTCGTCACCCTTCGACCGTAGAGGGATCCGCTCCGCCGGTCGATTCGCCACCGGCGGAGGACCGACGTCCCCAAGATCTGTACTCCTCCCGCTGTTGTCGTGGTCTACTGGAGCCGGTCGTCACAACCGCCCACCGGGCAGCCGGTGAACGGGGGCGTCGGCCCGACACGCGCGGCCATCCCGCGAGTCGCACCTGGCAGTACGGAAAAGGAACGCAGTAAACATGGCACAGGGCACCGTCAAGTGGTTCAACGCGGAGAAGGGCTACGGGTTCATCGCCCCCGAGGACGGTTCCGCCGACCTCTTCGTCCACTACTCCTCCATCGAGGGCACCGGCTTCAAGTCGCTCGAGGAGAACCAGCGCGTCGAGTTCGAGGTGGGCGAGGGTCAGAAGGGCCCGCAGGCACAGGAGGTCCGCGCCCTCTGACCGATCAGGTCCAGCACGACGAGGCCCCCACCGCGCTCGCGGTGGGGGCCTCGCGCCCGTGTCGGGGGCGGCGGTGGCGGAGGCCGACCGTAGGCTCTGATCCGTGACGCAGCTGTCGTTCTTCGCCGCGGACGACCATGTCCCCGACCCCTCGGACCTCGAGGGCGTCCTGGCCGCCCGCGGGCAGTCCACCCTGGCCGGGGAGGTGGCGCAGGTGTCGGTGGCGCTCGACGCCGCGTGGCGGGCGGACGCGTTCGAGGCGATCCTGACGCAGGCGGGGCTGGATCCCGTGCGCTCCGAACCGGATCCCGACGGCCGGTGCACGGTTTCCACGGCTCGGACGTCGGTGCTGACGCCGGTGGTCCGCCGCTGGCGGCGGGGTGCCGTCACCGCGGTCCCGGAGGGGTGGACCCCCTCGGCCGGGGCGCTGCGCATCTGGGTCCTCACCGCCGGACACGTCGCCGATACCGGTGTGGTCGAGCTGGGCATCGACGCCGGACTGGAGCACCACGCCCCCCGCCGGGACGCGCTGCGTGCGGCGCTGGAGCGGGTCGGCATCCGGACGACGTACGTCGGGTCGAAGGGCGGCGGCCCGCTGCTGCGACTGGGCACGGCCAGGGCGCGGGCGCGGCTGGCGCAGAACATCGGCGCGCCACCCGCCGGGGTGCCCGCGGAGCACTGGCCCGGCTGACGCAGGGCGCGTCCCCGCCGCGCGCTGCCTCGTCGCAGGTCGACGTACCGTGGGGGTATGTGCATGCTCGTGGTCGCGCGACGGGTCCACCCCCGTTATCCGCTCATCGTGGTGGCCAACCGGGACGAGGACCTCGCCCGGCCCACCGAGCCGCTACACGAGTGGACGGTGGAGCACGACGGTGTCGCGGACGTCGTCGCCGGCCGGGACGCCACCGCCGGTGGAACCTGGATGGCACTGGCGACGGGCGGGCGGTTCGCCGCGGTCACCAATGTCCGCGAGCCCGGGCCGGCGATCCCCGCGCCGGCGTCGCGTGGCGAGCTGCCGGTCGGTGCGCTCACCGGGCCGGTGCCGGTCACGGAGTTCGCCCACCACGTCGTCGCCGATCTCGATCGCTACGGAGGCGTCAACCTCCTCGCCGGGGACCTCGACCGGATGTGGTGGGCGTCCAACCGGTCGACCCGCGGCCCGGTTGCCCTCGGCACCGGTGTCCACGGGTTGTCGAACGCCTCGCTGGACACTCCCTGGCCCAAGGTGGTGGGTGCGGTCCGCGACGTGAGGACGCTCGTGGGCACCGACGTCATGGAGGACCCGGACTGGTCCGGGGCACTGATGGACGTGCTGGCCGACCGCCGCCCCGCGGCACCGTGGAAGATGCCGCGCACGGGCGTACCGCTGGCGCACGAATGGCGCCTGTCGGCGCGGTTCGTCCGCATCGGTCGGCGGTACGGCACCCGGTCGACCACCGCCGTGCGCGTCGACCAGCACGGCTCCGCCGACGTGGTCGAGCGCACGTGGGACACCCGCGGACGCGTCACGGGGACGGTCACCAGGCGCGTGTGAGCCGGTGACCGCCCACCGTGAGCGGTGGCGCGTGCGCCGTCGGCCTCGCGGGACGCGGCGCGGGCGGTGCGGCGTCCTACTCGACGGTCCAGGTGCTGGAGCCGTCGAGGAGGGCCTGCAGATCGCTGGTGGCGATCTGCTTGGCGTGCTCGACCTGCCCGCGGGCGAGGTCGTCGTAGGTGTCGCGGGCGACCTGGCGGATGATGCCGGTGACCGTGTACTCCAGGTCCTGGCTGGACAGGTTGGCCAGGGCGTGGGCGTAGGTCGGGTCGTCGGTGTGGGCGTCGTGGACCACGATGTCGGCCTCGTCGACGTCCGCGGTGGCGGCCACGGCCAGTGAGAAGCCGCGGCGGACCACGCAGTGCTGGCCGGAGTCGCCGAAGATGATCTTCTCGCCGTGGCGCACCGGGATGAGGTGGTCGGCGGCGTCCTCCTTGCGCAGCAGGTCGAAGGAGCCGTCGTTGAAGATCGGGCAGTCCTGCATGATCTCCACGAAGCTGGTGCCGCGGTGGCGGGCGGCGGCCTCGAGGACCTCGGTCAGGCCCTTGCGGTCCGAGTCCAGGGCGCGGGCCACGAAGGTGCCCTGGGCGCCCAGTGCCAGTGACAGGGTGTTGAACGGGTGGTCCAATGAGCCCATGGGGCTGGACTTGGTGACCTTGCCGGTTTCGGAGGTGGGGGAGTACTGGCCCTTGGTCAGGCCGTAGATCCGGTTGTTGAACATGAGGATGTTCATGTTCACGTTGCGGCGCAGGGTGTGGATCAGGTGGTTGCCGCCGATGGACATGGCGTCGCCGTCGCCGGTGACGACCCACACCGACTGGTCGGGGCGGGTGGTGGCCAGGCCGGTGGCGATGGCCGGGGCGCGGCCGTGGATCGAATGCATGCCGTACGTCTCGAGGTAGTACGGGAAGCGGCTCGAGCAACCGATGCCGGAGATGAAGGTGATGTTCTCGCGCTTGAGGCCGAGCTTGGGCAGCAGCGCGCGGATGGTGGCCAGGATGACGTAATCGCCACAGCCCGGGCACCAGCGCACCTCCTGGTCGGAGGTGTAGTCCTTGGGCTTCTGCGGCGCGTCGGTCTTGGGGACCGAGGACAGCGCGTCGAGCGGCAGCTTGGTGCCGACGAGTCCGGGTTCGGTTGTTGTCATGGGGGTCCTCTCCTCGCTCGTCTGTTTCAGCGGGTTCGGTTGGCGGTGGTGGTGCCGGTGGCGGTGTGACCGATCTGCCGGGCGCGGGCCGCGGGCTCACCGGTGGTGGTGACGACCCCGTCGAGCGCGACACGGTACTTGTCGTGCTCGGCGTGGGAGAGGCGGCCGGCGAACTCGGCTTCGATGGCGTTCTGCAGCTCCTCGGCGGAGAACGCCATGCCGTGCACCTTGGTGATGGGCTGGATGTTGGCGGGGAAGCGGGCCTTGAGCAGCATCGACAGCTGACCGAGGTTCATCTCCGGCACCAGCACGCGGCGGTAGCACCCCAGCACCTCGCCGATGTTGTGGGGCAGCGGGTTGAGGTGACGCACGTGTGCGCGGGCCACGCGGTGGCCGTTGGCGCGGGCGCGGCGCACGGCCTCGCCGATGGGGCCGTAGGACGAGCCCCATCCCACGACGAGGACGTCGGCCTCTCCCGACGGGTCGTCGACCTCGAGGTCCGGCACGTCGATGCGCGCGATGCGCAGGGCGCGCGTGCGGGTCATCAGGTCATGGTTGTCCGGCGTGTAGGAGATGTTGCCGGTGCCGTTGGCCTTCTCCAGGCCACCGATGCGGTGCTCGAGGCCCGCGGTACCGGGCACGGCCCAGTCGCGGGCGAGGGTCTCCGGGTCACGGGCGTAGGGCAGGTAGTCGGGGACCGTCGCGCCCTCCTCGCCCGCCTCGGGTGCGGTGGCAAGGTTCCTGTCGATCTTCGGCAGCGCGTCGACCTCGGGCAGCAGCCACGGCTCGGAGCCGTTGGCGATCGCGCCGTCCGAGAGCAGGATGACCGGCGTGCGGTAGGTGACCGCGATGCGGGCGGCCTCGCGGGCGGCGTCGAAGCAGTCCGCGGGGGACTGGGGGGCCACCACGGCCACCGGCGACTCACCGTTGCGGCCGAACAGCGCCTGCAGCAGGTCGGACTGCTCGGTCTTGGTGGGCAGGCCGGTCGAGGGACCGCCGCGCTGGACGTCGATGATGACCAACGGCAACTCGGTCATGACGGCCAGGCCGATCGCCTCGGACTTCAGGGCCAGACCCGGCCCGGAGGTCGAGGTCACGCCCAGCGCGCCACCATAGGAGGCGCCGAGCGCGGAGGCGATTCCGGCGATCTCGTCCTCGGCCTGGAAGGTGGTCACGTCGAACTGCTTGAGCTTGCTGAGCTCGTGCAGGATGTCCGAGGCCGGGGTGATGGGGTAGGTGCCCAGGAAGACCGGCATGTCGGCCGAGATGCCGGCGGTGACCAGGCCGTAGGCCAGGGCGGTGTTGCCGGTGACCTGACGGTAGCGGCCCGCGGGGAGCTTGGCGGGGGCGATCTCGTACTCCGACGCGAACGCCTCGGTGGTCTCGCCGTAGTTCCAGCCCGCCCGCAGCGCCAGGGTGTTGGCCTCGAGGATGGTCGGCTTCTTGCCGAACTTGTCGGCCAGGAACTTCTCGATCGAGTCGACCGTGCGCCCGTACATCCACATCAGCAGACCGAGCGCGAACATGTTCTTGCAGCGCTCGGCGTCCTTCTTGCCGATGTCGACCGACTCCACGGCGCCGATGGTCAGCGTGCTCATCGCGACCTCGTGCACCTGGAACGCCTCGAACGCCGGTGAGCCCAGCGGGTTGGACTCGTAGCCCACCTTCGTCAGGTTCCGCTTGGTGAACTCGTCGGAGTTGACGATGAGGATCCCGCCCGAGGGCAGGTCGCCGATGTTGGCCTTCAGCGCGGCCGGGTTCATCGCCACCAGGACGTCGGGACGGTCACCGGCGGTGAGGATGTCGTAGTCCGCGATCTGGATCTGGAAGCTTGAGACGCCGTGGATGGTGCCCTGGGGAGCCCGGATCTCGGCCGGATAGTTGGGCTGGGTCGCCAGGTCGTTACCGAACGCGGCCGCCTCGGACGTGAACTGGTCACCGGCGAGCTGCATGCCGTCACCCGAGTCACCCGCGATGCGGATGACCACCTTGTCCAGCTTGGTCTTGGACGCATTGCCCACCGCTGCTGACCTCCAGAAAGTCGTGATGATCGGGACTCGTCGTGGCTCCCGTACGGCCATCGACGGTACGCCCTTTAGGGCGCAGCCCGCGGCCACGGCCGAATTGCCGGAAATGTAACAGGTTCCAATCCGCGGCCGTGGATGTTCCTCTTCATCGTAGACCGATCTGTCTATCTCCGCCACTCGCGACGGTGTGCGCTGGGGGGAACGACGACGAGGGGGCGCTCGAGTGCGCGATGCATATAGAGGGATAGGCCGGACCGTCCCGGGGGGTGGTGGCGTCCGGGTGGGCGTGCTCACGGTGCCCGCGCAGGGCTGGATCGCGTTTCTTCCCGTGACGGACCGGCCTGGTATGAATCTGTATGGAAAGGCTCCGGCACGCGTACCGTAACCGGGACCGGAGTCGACGGCGGGCGTCGCCGACGGATCAGCGCAGGTTGGGAGCACTCCAGTGGCGAGCAAGAAGACAGCATCGGGCGGCAAGCGGAGCCTGGTGATCGTCGAGTCCGCCACCAAGGCGCGCAAGATCCAGCCCTATCTGGGGTCCGACTATGTGGTCGAGGCTTCCGTCGGTCACATCCGCGACCTGCCCAAGGGCGCCGCGGACATCCCGGCCAAGTACAAGAAGGAGCCGTGGGCGCGGCTGGGCGTGAACCCGGAGGACGACTTCGAGCCCATCTACGTGGTCAGCGCCGACAAGAAGAAGAAGGTCTCCGAGCTCAAGAAGGAGCTCGCGGGGGTGGATCAGCTCCTGCTCGCGACGGACCCCGACCGCGAGGGTGAGGCGATCGCCTGGCATCTCCTCGAGGTGCTCAAGCCCAAGGTCCCCGTCAAGCGCATGGTGTTCCACGAGATCACCAAGCCCGCCATCCTCGCCGCCGCCGAGAACACCCGCGAGCTGGACACCGACCTCGTCGACGCCCAGGAGACCCGCCGCATCCTCGACCGTCTCTACGGATACGAGGTCTCGCCCGTGCTGTGGAAGAAGGTCATGCCGCGGCTGTCCGCCGGGCGTGTGCAGTCGGTGGCCACCCGCGTCATCGTCGAGCGTGAACGCGAGCGAATGGCGTTCGTCGCCGCCGACTACTGGGACATCACCGCAACCCTGGCGACGCAGCGCTCGGCCGGAGGTGACGCCGGTGAGCCACGCAGCTTCACGGCCAAGCTCTCCGCCGTCGATGGCGCCCGGGTGGCGCAGGGCCGTGACTTCGGCCCGGACGGCAGGCTGAAGACCACCGGCGCAGCCAAGGACTCCGTCGTGCTCGACGAGCCCGCGGCCCGCGCGCTGGCCGGGGCTCTCGACGGTGCCGACTTCGTCGTCGACACCGTCGAGTCCAAGCCCTACACACGGCGCCCCTACGCGCCGTTCATGACCTCGACCCTCCAACAGGAGGCCGGCCGCAAGCTCCGGTACACCTCCGAGCGCACCATGCGCATCGCGCAGCGGCTGTACGAGAACGGCTACATCACCTACATGCGAACCGACTCCACCACCCTGTCCGAGGGTGGCATCGCCGCCGCCCGCGCGCAGGCGACGGAGCTCTACGGCAGCGAGTACGTCTCGCCCACACCGCGGCAGTACACGCGCAAGGTCAAGAACTCGCAGGAGGCACACGAGGCCATCCGCCCCGCCGGCGAGACCTTCGCCACCCCCGGCCAGCTGCACAGCGTGCTGGACGCGGAGGAGTACCGCCTCTACGAGCTGATCTGGCAGCGCACCGTCGCCTCCCAGATGGCCGACGCCCGCGGCACCTCGGTGAGCATCCGCATCAGCGGCGAGGCCGGGGCCAACGCCTCCGGATACTCCCGCGCCACCTTCTCCGCCTCCGGCCGCACCATCACGTTCCCCGGCTTCCTCAAGGCCTACGTCGAGGCCGCCGACGATGCCGCCGAGTCCGCCGACAAGCCCATGGCCGACGACGCCGAACGGCGCCTGCCGCAGCTGTCCGAGGGACAGCACCTCACCGGCTCGGACCTCCTGCCCGAGGGCCACACCACCAGCCCGCCGGCCCGCTACACCGAGGCCAGCCTCGTCAAGGCGATGGAGGAGATGGGCATCGGACGCCCGTCGACCTACGCCAGCATCATCCGCACCATCCAGGACCGCGGCTACGTCTACTCGCGCGGCAACGCGCTCGTGCCCAGCTGGGTGGCGTTCGCGGTGGTCGGGTTGCTCGAGCAGAACTTCGGCCGGCTCGTCGACTACGACTTCACGTCCCTCATGGAGGACGAGCTCGACGCGATCGCCGAGGGTCGGGAGAACCGGAGCGACTGGCTGCGCCGCTTCTACTTCGGCGTCGGTGGCCCGGGGGGCCACGGCGAGGGGGGTGAGGGCGACGCGGACTCGAACTACGCGGTGGGGCTGAAGAACCTCGTCGACGTGAACCTCGAGGCCATCGACGCCCGCAGCATCAACTCGATCCGCGTGTTCGACGACGCCGAGGGGCGCCCCGTCTACGTGCGCGTCGGTCGCTACGGTCCGTACCTCGAGCGGATGGTGACGGGCGAGTCCGGAGAAGAGGAGTCGCAGCGCGCCAACCTGCCCGAGGGTATGAGCCCCGACGAGCTCACCCTGGAGGTGGCCGAGAAGCTCTTCGCCACCCCGCAGGACGGGCGTCCGCTGGGCGTGGACCCCGAGACCGGGCACGAGATCGTCGTCAAGGACGGACGCTACGGGCCCTACGTCACAGAGAAGCTGCCCGAGCCGAGCGACGCCGAGAAGGCCGCGTGGGCGAAGAAGGTGCTCGCCGACGCCGAGGCGGAGAAGAAGCGGATCGACGCCGAGCGCGACGCCGCGATCGCCGCGGCGAAGGACGACGAGGCCAAGGCGGAGGCCAAGAAGGCCGCCACGAAGGCCAAGGCCGCGGTCACGCGCAAGGCGAAGAAGGACTCCGAGAACCCGACCGGGCCCAAGCCGCGGACCGGGTCGCTCATGCAGTCCATGGACCCGGCGACGGTCACGCTGGAGGACGCGCTCAAGCTCCTGTCACTGCCCCGCGTCGTCGGCGTCGACCCCGCCAGCGGCGAGGAGATCACCGCACAGCTCGGCCGGTACGGGCCGTACCTGAAGAAGGGCACCGACTCGCGCACCCTCGAGTCCGAGGACGCGGTGTTCACGGTGACGCTCGAGGAGGCGCTGAAGATCTACTCCGAGCCCAAGCGTCGGGGCCGCCAGGCCGCTGCGCCCAAGGCACTGCGCGAGATGGGGATCGACGAGGTCTCCGGCAAGCAGATGCTGGTCAAGGACGGCCGGTTCGGCCCCTATGTGACCGACGGCGAGACCAACGCGTCTCTGCGCAAGGGTGACACCGTGGAGAGTCTCACCGATGCGCGGGCCGCCGAGTTGCTCTCGGAGCGTCGGGCCAAGTCGCCGCCGGCCAAGAGGGCCCCCGCCACGAAGTCGGGCGCCCGTAGAGCCCCGGCGAAGAAGGCGGCCTCCTCCCGTCGCTGACGGACTGCGGGTCGGTCAGAGCGTCGCGTCGTCGACGACCGCGTCGGCTGCCGGAGCGGCGGCGGGGCGTGCGTCCGACGCCGCGGATGCGACGGACCCGGCGTCGGTCGCGGACCGCCGTACGGCGTCGCCCGCCTGCCACCGATCCGCCAGGGTGGGGCGAAGGGGCCGAGCGAGCTGGGTCATGATCCCGCGGCCGCGCAACTCGACGCTCTGGCCCAGCACCCACCGCGCGGCTTCCGGGCCGTCCGCGTGGTGGATCGTCGCCGCCGAGGCCAGCACGTGCCCCTGCTCCATCTTGGCCAACGTCGTCAGGCGCGCGGCCTCGTTGACCGGGTCGCCGATCACCGTGTACTCGAACCGCTTGGCGTGACCGATGTGCCCGGCGATGACCGTCCCGTAGGAGACGCCGATGCCCGCGGAGAGCGGCGACAGCTCGGCGAGGCGGCTCTGCAGTGCGCGGGCGGCGCGCAGGGCGCGGCCGGCCTCGTTGTCCACCTCCAGGGGCGCGCCGAAGACCGCGAGGAGTGCGTCTCCCTGAAACTTGTTGATGTACCCGCCGTTGGAGTCGACGGCCTCGACCGCGATCCGGAAGAACTCGTTGAGCACCGACACGACCTCGGCGGGCTCGTGTGCTGCCGCGAACTCGGTCGACCCGGTGAGGTCCACGAACAGCACCGCGACCTCCCGCTCCTGCCCACCGAGTTCGGTGCCGCGCTCGAGGGCGTTGCGGGCAACGTCCTCGCCGACGTAGCGGCCGAACAGGTCCTGGATCGCCTCGCGCTCCTGCAAGCCGGTCACCATCTCGTTGAAGCCCTGCGCCAGGCGGCCGATCTCCGAGCTGTCGTAGATCGTCACGCGCGTCTCGAGGTCGCCCTGCTTGACGCGGCTGACACCCGCTTGCATCTCGCGGACGGGGTCGGCGATCGAGTCCGAGACCAGCCCCATGCCGATGGCGCCGGCGATGACGGCGACGCTCGCCAGGACCGCCAGCGCGACGAGGATGGTCCCGGGGTCGTCACCGAACAGTCCGAACCAGTGGCCGGTGAGGATGAGCAGGATGCCCGCGATCGGGATGACCGTCGTCAGCGCCCAGCCCAGGAAGATCCGGCGCCGGACGCCGGGGACGTGCCGGTTGGCCGGCACGCCGCTGGCCAGCGCGCGCACGGTGATCGGCCGCATGATCCGCTCGGCCTGGAGATAGGAGATGAGGACGGTCGTGCTCCCGCCCAGGAGGCTCGTCACCGACACGATGAGGGCGAGCCTGGGGGAGTGCCCGACGTTGACGGCGGCGAACAGCAGGGTCCCGATGAGCCACATCGTGCCCGAGATGATCGCCTGGTGGAACGGCAGACGCAGGGTGCGGCGGCGGATGGCGCCGTCGAACTCCGCGCCCGCCCGGTCCACTCTGAGCACGGGTAACAGGAGCAGTGTGGAGGCGATGACTCCGCCGATGAAGGCCAGCACCAGGTAGCCGATGAAGAGGTACTGGTTGAGGAACCGGAACTCGTCGAGGTCCAGGAACCGGTCCACCGGCAACACGAAGCGCAGGAACGAGAACACGAAGACCGCGCCGATGATGTTGGCCTGCACCATCGTGAGCGCATACACGGGCCAGGGGGTGGCCCACAGCCACCTGAACAACCTGACCCAGCGCTCCATCGGTCCCAGCCTAGTTCGCGCCGGTGCCGGTGGGGGCTCAGGTGTGTCGGTCCGCGGGGATAAGGTGGGGCCATGCCCGGGGTGTTCGAACGATTGGCCGGACAGGCCGACGTCGTGGCGGAGCTGACCGCTGCCGCGACGGCCGCCCGTGCCCGCGTCCCGGGCCAGGGGTGGGACGAGTCCGACCCGCGCATGGTCCACGCGTGGTTGTTCACCGGGCCGCCGGGCAGCGGACGCAGTGTGGCGGCAATGGCATTCGCGGCGTCCCTGCAGTGCGAGGACCCCGACGTGGTGGGGTGCGGTCGGTGCCGCGCGTGCCATACCGTCCTGGCGGGAACTCATGCCGACGTCCACCTGCTCGCCCCGCAGGGCGTGAACATCCTCCTCAAGGACGTCAAGGAGACCATCCACCGCGCGGCCAGCCGTCCAGGGACCGGTCGGTGGCAGATAGTCGTGGTGGAGGAGGCGGACCGGCTCACGGAGCAGTCCTGCAACGCGCTGCTCAAGGTGGTGGAGGAGCCGCCGAGCCGGACCGTGTTCCTGCTGTGCTCGCCGACCACCGATCCGATGGACATCATGGTCACACTCCGCTCGCGGTCGAGGAACGTCGCGCTGCGCCAGCCGAACGCCGAGGCGGTCGAGCGGGTCCTTCTCGCCGACGGCGACGCGATCGAGCCGGATCTCGCGCGGTGGGCCGCCTCGGTTTCCTCCGGGCACGTGGGGCGGGCGCGGTGGTTGGCCACCGATGAGGCGACCCGCGAACGTCGGGACGTCGTCCTCCAACTGCCGATGGTCATGCACAACCCCGGGCGGGCCTTCCCGCTCGCGAGCCGGCTCGTCAGTTCCGCCGAGCAGGAAGCGCTCGCGCGCAACACCGAGTCGGACGAGCGAGAGGTCGAGGAATTACGTACCGCCCTCGGCGCCGGCGGCACAGGTAAGGGCACCGCGTCCGCCGGCCGCGGGGCGACGGGCGCGGTCAAGGAACTCGAACGTGCACAGAAGTCCCGGCGAACCCGCTCCACCCGTGACTCGCTGGACCTCGCCCTGGTCGACCTGGCCGGCTTCTACCGGGATGCACTCATCGTCGCGCTCGGTGCCCGCGACGTCGCCGCGGTCCACCCCGACAAGGCCGAGGAGGCTGCGCGCCTCGGCGGGCACTATTCGGCTGCCTCGATCCTCAAGGCGATCGAGGCGGTGCAGGAGTGCCGGGCCGCGATCAAGGTCAACGTCAAGCCGAAGTTCGCGGTGTCGGCGATGGTCGGTGCGATTCGCGCGGCGCTCGGCTCCTGACCCGCCAGGCTGGAGTGGGCCGGCGTGAGCGCCGGGGGAGTGACGGCGGAGGCGTCCCGGCGCGGGCCGTTTTTCGGCTCAGGGGGTCCGTCGGATATAGTTGCGTCGCCCCACAAGGGCTCGCCGCGTTAGCTCAGTCGGTAGAGCATTTCACTCGTAATGAAAAGGTCGTCGGTTCGATTCCGACACGCGGCTCCGCAGAGAGTTCCTCAGACCCCCGGTCCTCACGGCCGGGGGTTCTGTCGTTCCGCAACCGTGCGTACGGGCGGACCCGAGACGGCGGTGATCGTTGACGGTGACGCGCCGGGTCGATACTGTCGGGTAACGGTTTACGTAGTTAGATAGCGAGCCGGTTTCCGCGACCACGAAAGAAGTCCCCTCATGGCCTCAGCGCCCCTGCTCGTCGAGCGAGCCGACCACATCGAGACGTGGACCCTGAACCTCCCGGACACCCGCAACCCCATCTCGGATCCGGCCATCGTCGACGCCCTCTGTGGGCAGGTTGCGGTGGTCAATGCCGACCATGATGTGCGCGCCGTGGTGCTCACCGGCGCGGGTTCGGCGTTCTCGGCGGGCGGCAACGTGAAGGACATGGCCGACCGGGCCGGCATGTTCGGGGGTTCGCCGTATCAGCTCCGCGACGGCTACCGCCACGGGATCCAGCGGATCCCCCGCGCCCTGTACCACTGCGAGGTCCCTGTGGTGGCCGCGGTCAACGGGCCGGCCGTCGGGGCGGGGTGCGATCTCGCGGTGATGTGCGACCTGCGGGTGGCGTCCACCAGCGCGTGGTTCGCGGAGAGTTTCGTGCAACTGGGCATCATCCCCGGCGACGGCGGGGCCTGGCTGCTCACCAAGGCGATCGGTCCGGCGCGTGCGGCGGAGATGGCTCTCACCGGCGACCGGGTGCAGGCGGAGCAGGCCGCCGAGTGGGGCCTGGTCAACCAGGTGGTCGACCCCGACGACCTGATGGACTCGGCCCGCGGTCTCGCCGCCCGGGTGGCCAAGAACCCGCCGCACTCGGTCCGGATGGCCAAGCGACTGCTGCGCGAATCCCAGCACCAGTCGCTGGAGTCGCTGCTCGAGCTGTCCGCGGCGATGCAGGCCCTGGCCCACCACACCGAGGATCACCACGAAGCGCTCGCGGCGTTCGGGGACAAGCGCGCCGGTCGGTACGAGGGGCGGTAGCCGGCGGCGGCTGCGGGCCCTTCCGGCTACCGGAGGCCCCACGAGGCCGCGTGCTCGAGGCACACGCCCGCGAGCTCGTCCTTGCGGGCGAGGATCTCGGCCCGACTGCCGATCACGCCGACCGTCGCGATGGTGCGGCCGCGCTCGCGCAGTGCGACGGAGACACCGTCCCCGCCGTCGACGGCCACGCCGGGCGCGAGGCAGACCCCGGTATCGATCAGGTCGTCGAGAGCGGCGAGGAACCGGTCGACGTACTCGGCGTCCTCTCCGGGCCGCGAGTTGAGGTAGGCCCATACGTCCCGCCGCTCGCGGTCCGCGAGGAGTAGCCACCCGGACGAGGTCCGCAGCAGAGAGCGACGCAGTTTGTTCTCCGCGAGGTAGGCGTAGTGCGGGTCGGAGGAGACGAAGTCCACGTAGAACAGGTCGTCGCCGACATCAGTCGACAGAGTCGTCGTGAGTCCGGTCTGTGAGTGCAGCGCCTCCAGCTGCTCGTGGCTCACCGAGGTGACAGGTGGCCGTCCGGCGATGACGTTGAGCAGGTACGGAGCGGTGCCGAGCGTGTAGACCCGGTTCCGCTCGTCGAGATACCCCACGGCGACCAGGCCGTTGAGGAGCCCCTGGGTCGAGCTGATGGGCGCGTCGAGGGCCTTGGCCACCGCGGTCAGCGTCATCCCCGAGCCGGAACGCGCGACGAGTTCCATGATCGCGGCGACCCGGTCGACCATCCGGTGGCGTGGTCGTTCGCCGGTCCGGCCGGCGTCGCGCGCGGAGTCGCCGCCCGTCGTCTCGCTCTCCGTCATGAGGTAACAGTATCCGGCCAATTGGAAGTCGGCGCTTCGATTCCTAGACACGTACCTCATTCCGCCAGTGCGTAAAACGCGCAGCCGTGCGATGCTGGTCCCGTGCTGCCGGTCACTACCGGCGCCGGGAATCCCCGGACCGGCGAACCCCGGTCACCGCACCCCGACCCGAGGAGCACCGATGAGGTCCGCGCTCGCCCCACCCACGACCCTGGAATCGGCGGAGATGACCGCCCTGCGGGCGGAGGTCCGTACCTTCCTCGCGGACGAGATCGCGGCGGGGCGACTGACCCCGTGGATCGACACCTGGCTGACCAGGTGGGACGAGGACTTCACGCGCCGACTGGCCGAGCGTGGGTGGGTCGGGATGACGATCCCCACCGAGTACGGCGGTCGGGGACGCACGTTCCTCGAGCGCTTCGTCGTCACCGAGGAACTGCTCTCCGTGGGCGCACCGGTGGCAGCGCAGTGGGTCGCCGACCGGCAGATCGCCCCATCGCTGCTGCGCTACGGCACCGAGGAGCAGAAGCGCGAGTACCTGCCCAGGATCGCGGCGGGCGAGTGCTGCTTCGGCATCGGGATGAGCGAGCCGGACTCGGGCTCCGACCTCGCCAGCGTCCGCACGAAGGGCGTGAAGGTCGACGGCGGCTGGTCGATCACCGGAACCAAGGTGTGGACGTCCGGCGCCCAGCACGCCGAGGCGTTCATCGCCCTCTGCCGGACCGAGCCCCTCGACACCACGATCCGCCACGCGGGCCTGAGCCAGTTCATCGTCGATCTGCGCAGCGAGGGGGTGACCATCCGGCCGATCGTGTCGCTGTCGGGCGACCACCACTTCAACGAGGTGATCCTCGACGAGGTGTTCGTCCCCGACGCCATGGTGTTCGGGGCCCTCGGTAACGGGTGGGAGCAGGTCAATTCCGAGCTCGCCTTCGAACGCAGCGGCCCCGAGCGGTTCCTGTCCTCGTTCCGCCTCTTCGCCGCCGAGATCGGGGCGGTCGCGGAGGGAGCGCTGCCCGCCCGCGCGGACCTGGGTCGGTCGGTGGCGCGGATGGCCGGCCTGCACTCGCTGAGCCAGAACATCGCCGGCGCGCTCCAACGAGGTGAACCCGCCGACACCGCCGCCGCGCTGGTCAAGCTGCTCGGCACCACCACGGAGGGGGACCTCGTCGACGCGGTCTCCACCGGCCTCGGCGACGAGTTCCGGCCGGGCGACGGCGACGCGGCGGCGTCCGAGCTGGCCGACCTGCTCCGCGCCGGACTCCATCAACGCCCCGGCTTCACGCTGCGCGGCGGGACCAACGAGATTCTGCGCGGCGTGATCGCGCGGGGACTGGGGATGCGATGAGCCACGCCACCACTGATCTGCAGACCACCACCGACCAGCAGGCCGCCACATCCGACCAGCAGGCCGCGACCGCCGACCTCGCCGTCGACGAGGACCTTCTGGCCATGATGGGCGACGTCCTGGCCGAGCACTCCGGCCCGGGCATCGAGCCGGACCCCGCGGCCGTGTGGCGGACCCTGGCAGAGGTCGGCCTCGCCCGGCTCACCGCCCCCGAGACCTCAGGTGGCAGCGGTGCCGGTTGGGCCGAGGCGGCTGCCCTTCTCCGCCTGTCCGCGGCCGCGGGAGTGGCCGTTCCCTACGCCGAGACCGACCTCGTCGTCGGGCCCCTCCGCCGCGCCGCCGCGCTCGACGACACCTCCGCCGGAACGGCGACCCTCGCGGTGCTCGGCCCCGACGGACACGCACGGAGGGTCCCCTGGGCGGGTGCGACCGACACCGTCCTGTTCGTGCGACCGGCAGGAGGGGACGACGACGAGGTGGGCGGCCGCCCGGCCGGCGGGTACGAGGTGGCCGAAGTGCGGACCGGCCGGACCGGCGTCGCGGCGGCCCGAGGGGTCTCCGCGGTCCCGCTGGCCGACGTGACGCCGCCCGAGGACGTCGAGTGGACCGCCGTCGAGCCGGGCCCGGTCGAGGTCGCAGTCCTGCGGGGAGCGTTGGCGCGAGCGGTGCAGTGCCTGGGCGCCGCCGAGGGGATGCTCGACTCGGCCGTCGCGCACACCACCGAGCGGACCCAGTTCGGCCGGCCACTGGCCCGATTCCAGTCGGTGCAGAACCTCGTCGTCGACATCGCCGCGGAAACCGTCCTCGCCCGGGCGGCGGCCGATCAGGCCGTCGCCGATGCACTGGCCACCGACCTCGCCGGTCCGCTGTCCGGATTCCGGGTGGCCGTAGCGCGAAGCGTCGTCTCGCAGGCGCTCGCCGTGGCCGTCCGCAACGCACACCAGGTCCACGGCGCGATCGGGACGACCCACGAGCACACCCTGCACCGCGTGACCCTGCCCGCCCTGCAGTGGCGTGGGGAGTTCGGCTCGGCCGCCTACTGGGAGTCGCTGCTCGCCGACGCGGCGGTCCGCGACGGCATGGACGGTGCGTGGCCCCTGATCGTCGAGGGCGCCCCGGTGGAGAGCCCCGCCGCCGCGTGGCTCGACCGCGTGACGGGAGCCTGAGCCGTGACCGACATGCCGCGCACCGGCGCGCTCACCGACATCCGGGTGGTGGACCTGTCCCGCGTCCTCGCCGGTCCCCTGTGCGGGCAGATGCTCGCCGACCACGGTGCCGACGTCATCAAGGTCGAGCCCCCGGACGGGGACGAGACCCGCGGGTGGGGGCCGCCGTTCGTGCGGGCCGACCACAGTGCCTACTTCGACGGGCTCAACCGCAACAAGCGCAACGTGAGCATCGACCTGCGCACCGAGGACGGGCAGGCTCTGCTGCGGCGGATGCTCGAGGGCGCGGACGTGGTGATCGAGAACTTCAAGGCCGGGACCCTCGAACGGTGGGGGCTGGCGGACGAGGTGATCGCCGAGCGGTTCCCGCGACTGATCCACTGCCGCATCACCGGGTACGGCGTCGACGGCCCCCTGGGCGGGGCGCCGGGCTACGACGCGGTCCTGCAGGCGCTGTCCGGCCTGATGAGCATCAACGGAGAACCCGAGGGCCCGGCGATGCGGATCGGCATCCCGCTGGTCGACATCGTCACCAGCCTCAACGCGATGAACGGGATCCTGCTGGCGCTGCACGCCCGCGAGTCGACCGGGCGCGGGCAGTTGATCGATCTCGCGCTGCTCGACAATGCCGTGTCGATCCTGCACCCGCACGCCGGGAAGTGGTTCGCGAGCGGCGAACAGCCTGTCAGGACCGGGGTCGCCCACCCGACGATCTGCCCCTACGAGACCTTCACGTGCGTGGACGGTCACTTCTTCATCGGGGCCGGCAACGACCGCCAGTTCCGTTCCCTCGCGGCTGCGCTGGGCGCGCCCGACCTCGCCGACGACCCCCGTTTCCGCACCAACTCCGACCGGCTCGCGCACGCGGAGGAGCTCCGGGTGATCCTCGGGGATCTCGTCGGCTCGATCGGCCGTGAAGACCTCGCGGCTCGGCTCCGCGCCGCGGGAGTGCCCTCCGGGGCGGTCAACCAGGTCGGCGAGGCACTCGAGATGCCGCACGTCCTGCACCGCGAGATGGTGGTCGAGCGGGAGGGGTACCGCAGCGTCGGGATTCCGGTGAAGATGTCCGAGACGCCCGGGTCCGTCCGTTTCGGCCCACGCCCTCGCGGGGCGGATACCGACGAGGTGCTCACCGGGTTCGGGATCGGCCGGGCGGAGGTGGCCCGCCTGCGCGAGGCGGGCGTGGTGAGCGGCGGGGACGGCCGCCCCTGACGGCGCCCCTGACCCCGGCGGACGGCGCACCTGAACCAGCGTTCTCGGTACCCTCGGAACCAGTACCGAGAAAGGTCGTGTCGTGGAATTCCTCCTCATCGCCGCAGTGATCGCGGTGGCCGTCGCTGTGATCTCCCGCAGCCAGAACAAGGGCCAGACGCAGCTGGAGGCGCACCACAACCGTCATCTCGAGGACTACCGCGCCGAGGCGTCCCGCTGGATCGAGCGGCTCGGCGGGCAGGTCTTCAATCTCGACGGCACGGACGAGGCGTCGAAGCAGGCGATGGCCGACGCCTCCGAGCGCTACACCGCCGCCGTGGCGGAGCTGGAGAAGGCGCGCACGCCCGTGCAGGCCCAGCTGGCCAAGGACACCGCGCTGGAGGGCCTGTACTACGTGCGCGCCGCCCGTTCGGCGATGGGCCTCGACCCCGGCCCTGAGCTGCCGCCGACCCCCGGCCAGGATCGCGCCGGCCGGGTGACCGAGGACCGCGAGGTCGAGGTCGAGGGCCGCAAGTTGAAGGCCGCCACCGACCCGAGCGACGAAACCCCGCACTACTACCCGGGTGGTGTCGTGGCGGGCCGCCCGGTGCCCGCGGGCTGGTACTCGGAGCCCTGGTGGGCGTCCGCGCTGGCCACCGGCGTCTGGACGATGGGCTCGATGATGATGTTCAACATGCTGTTCGCCGGAATGGCGGGCGTCGGCTACTCCGGTGAGGATTTCGCGGCCGGGGTCGGCGAGGGCGGCGCCGACGTCGGTGACATGGGCGGCGCTGACGGCGGCGACGGCGAGGGCTTCTTCGACGGCGGCCTGTTCGGCGGCGACGGTGGCGAGGGCGGAGACGCCGGTGGTGACGGCGGTGGTTTCTTCGACGGCGGGCTCTTCGGCGGCGATGGCGGAGGGGGAGACGGCGGCGGCGGGTTCTTCGACGGGGGTCTGTTCGGCGGCGACGGCGGCGGCTTCTTCGACTTCTGAGCGGCCGGATCGATCAGCCCGGGCAGGTCGACCAGCCCGGGTGCGCCGCTCAACAGTCCGCCCGGCCCGCCCGGCCCGCCCGGCCCGCCGGGCCCCCGGGCGTCAGCAGCTCGCCAGGATCCGGTCCATCGCGTCGCGCTCGGCGGCCGTCACCCACAGCCCGTAGCGCTCCTTGACCAGCACCTGCCGTGACACGTAAGAGCAGCGGAACTCGCGACGCGGCGGTAGCCATGTGGCGGTGTCGCCGTCGCCCTTCTGCTGATTGGCCCACCCCGCCACGGCCATGAGGTTCAGTGGGTCGTTGGCGAAATCGCGCCGCTGTTCCTCGGTGAGCTGCTGGGCGCCCTTCTGCCACGCGTCCGACAGCGCCACCACGTGGTCGATCTGCACCTCCGAGGAGGTGTCCTGTCCGCGCGTGAACTCGATGCGCTCCCCGGTGTACGGGCCCTCGAGGACGCCGGTGAGGACCACGCAGTCGCGGGTTCCCGGCCGGAAGGTGAGGTCCGTGAGGTCCCGCTTGAGGATGTCGTTGCGGGTGTCGCAGCCGTTGCGCCCGAATTCGACGGACACGTCGTCGGTCCAGGACTGGCCGAACAGGTCGCGGTCGTAGCCCGTCCTGGGCGCACGGCCCTTAACCTCGAGTTGCGGTAGCGCCACCTTCGCGGCGATGACCTGCGGGTCGCCCGACAGGTCCGCTGGCGGCGCGGGGTCGGCCGGCGGCGCGGGGTCGGCCGTTTTGCCCGCGTCCGGCGCGGGCGAGGCCGGTGGGATCGGCGACGACGACGAGACGGGCCCGCCCGGATCGACCTGCGAGCTCTGGGGAGTTCCGGTCGTGCCGGGAGCGCCGTCCTCGGCTTCCGCGCACCACCCGATCCCCGCCAGCATGGCCACACCGAGAACGACTGCACCGACTGCACGAGGGGTTCCGGAACTCATGCGGGGCACCCTAGCGACGGCCTCGGACATCCCCGCCCGCGGCAGGGCATCAGCAGACGCGGCTGCGCATCAGCGGGAGCGCATGCACGCGGCCCGGCCCACAGCCGCTCTCCTCCCTGGCGTCTCGCTCCCGGCGCTGGCGTCTCGCTCCCGTGGATGCGCGGGATATCCATCGTCGCTCCTCGCCATGGCGTCTGGCCTGCGCAGGGGGACGGGCGAGACGCCATGGCCGCGCGCGGCTGTGGCCGAGGCGGCGTGTGCGGACTTTCCCGGCCGACGCGCGCGGACACCGAAGACTCCGGGGCCCGGGATCCGGCTAGCCTTGCCCGCGATGCCGCCCGCGACCCCCGACCGCAGCCCCGCACCCGCCGAGACGGATCCTGCCGCCGAGACCGGTCCGTGCACCGAGTCCGCGCCCGCGCCCTCCCGCCCCGTGCTCGGCCGCCGCGCATTGCTCGTGTCCTGCGCGTTCGTGGTGCTGGCGGCCACGGGGGTGCGGCTGTGGGTCGCGGCGGCGGGCTGGTTTTACTGGGACGACCTCATCCTCCACGGCCTGGCCGCCCGGCACGCGTGGCCGGATCCGGACCTGCTGTTCACCGACCACGACGGTCACCTCATGCCCGGCGGGATGGCCCTGGTCTGGCTGTCCGCCCATCTGGCGCCGCTGGACTTCCGGATGCCGCTGCTGCAGATCGCACTGCTCCAGCTGGTCTCCGGCGCGGCGCTGGCCCGCATGCTGTGGGTGCTGCTGTCGGGGCGGACGGCCCTGCTCGTCCCGCTGACGGCGGCATTGGCGATCCCGCTGGGCCTGCCCGCCGCGACATGGTGGGCGGCGGCGCTCAACGCGCTCCCGCTCACCGCCGCGATGGCGTTGGCCGTCGCGTCGATGGCCCTCCTCGCGCGCACGGGCAGGACGCGGCACGCGGTGGGTGCGGCGATGGCCACCGCGCTGGGGCTGCTGTTCGTGGAGAAGGCCCTCATCGTCCCGGCGGTCGCGGCCGTCGTGCTGCTGGGCGGGTGGTGGACGACGAGCGGAACGCGCGCCGACCTGCTCGCACTGTGGCGGCGGACCCGCGCCGCCTGGCTCGCTCAGGCCGTGATCGTGGCGGTGTGGGCGGCGGTCTTCCTCGTCGTCGTCGGCCGTCTCGGCGGGGGCACGCTCGACCCGGACCCGAACGGGGCGGCGAGTGGCGCGGCGAGTGGCGCGACCGGCTCTGTAGGCCCGGCAGACGGGGCGGGAGGCGACGGCGCACCACTGCGGTTCGCGGCTCTGGTCGACCACGCCTACCGGCTGGCAGTCGCGCCGACGCTCGGCGGAGGGCCGTGGCGGTGGGATCGCTGGCACCCCGGTCCGCCGATGGCCGACCCGCCCCTCGCCGCGGTGATCGCCGGAGCGGCCGCGTGCGTGGCCGTGCTGGCGTGGTCGCTGACCACCCGACGCCGCACCGGCGCGATCTGGGCGGGCGCGGCGCTGTACCCGCTGGTCCCGGTGGTCCTCGTGGCGGTCGGCCGCGCCGGTCCGGACACCGCCGCGGAGATCGTCCAGACGCTGCGCTACCACTCCGAATATCCCGTCGTACTGGCCGCGGCGGCAGCCCTCGCCCTGGCGGCCCCGCGGCGTGGAACCGGGCCGGCGACCCGAGGCGGGCCGCACCGCACGCACATCGCACCGACGCGCGGCGGGTGGCCGGTCGCGGGCGCGCTCGGCCTCGTGGCGCTGCTCGCCTCGACCGCGGTCTCGACCGTCACCTACCGGCAGACCTGGGCCGAGCAGCCCGCCCGCGACTACCTCCAGCCGCTGCTCGCCGCGCTGCACGACCGCACCGAACCGCTGCTGGACAAGGACGTCCCGCCCGAGGTGCTACTGCCCGTCGCGGCCCCCGCGCACCGGCTGTCCTGGCTGCTCGTCGGTGTGTCCGGTGTGCCGGAGGTGGGGGCGTGGACCCGTGAGCCGGTGGTGATCGATACGGGCGGTATCCTCCGGCCGGCCGACGTGGTGCCCGGCCGCTCGCTCCCACAGGGCCCCGACCCGGGCTGCGGCCACCGGATCGACGCGGACGGCGCCCGGATCGAGCTGGACGGGCCGCTGATCGGGCGCGACTGGGTGGTGCGGTTGCACGTGTTCGCGGAGGCCGACGGTCACGTGTCCGTGCGCCTAGACGACGGCGAGCCCGCGGTCGTGCCCGTCGAGGCGGGCCTGGGCACGGTCTACGTGCGTCTCGTCGGCGGGGGGAGCGGACTCACCGTCTCCCCGCTCGCGGGGCTGTCGGGGCTGTGTCTGGGCAGCGGACCGGTCGGGGTGCTCGTGCCGCGCTGAGGTCTCCCGACGCGGTGGCCCATAATGGGCGGGTCGGCAAGGCGGGACACGAGACGAGCCCGCGGGCCGGGACGAGACGCTGACAGGGCGGGGAACGGAGGCAGGTCATCGACATCGCGATGGTCATGATGACCCTCACCGCGCTCCTGGTGGTGCCCGGCGTGATCGTCGGCACCGCCGCGCAGCTGCCCCTGCGGCTGTCGGTGGCCACGTCGATCCCCGTCTCCTTCGGTATCGCCGCGATCGCCGGTTACGTCTACGGCCGGATCGGCGTGCCGTGGTCGTTGGGTGGATATGTGGTCGCCACGGCCGCCACCGCCGCCGTCGTGGGTGCGGTGGGGTTGGCCATCACCGGGGTGTTGTGGATGGCGAGACGACGACGAGCGCGCCGATCCCGGCCGGCGGAGGGGCGTGGCGGTCGTCGGCGCGCGCGGTGGTGGCTGCTGCCGGGTGCGGCGGTGCTGGTCAGCGCCTGGCTGATCGGGCAGATGATCATCACGGAGCTGTCGGCGATGCCGGGCGGCACCGCGAACATCTTCCAGGGGTGGGACGCCCACTGGCACGTCAACTACATCCGCTTCATCCACGACGTGGGCCTGGCCTCGCCTGATCAGGCCGGTGCGCTGCGGTACCCGGAGAACGGCGCGACGCTGTACTACCCGAGCACGTGGCACGCGATCGCCGCGCTCGTAATGGGGTTGTGCGGCATCGGGGCGGTCGAGACGTACAACCTCGTCCAGATCGGCAGCGTCGCGCTGGTCTTCCCGCTCGGCGTGGCGGCGCTGGCGTGGCTCATCACGCACCGGTCTTTCTCTCGGCCGGTCGTGGCCACGTCTGCGGCCGTCGCCGCGATGGCCACCCCGCTGTTCCCCGGATTGCCGTTCGTCGAGGTGATGGTGGCCGCTACCCCGTCCGCCGTGGCCAACGGGATGGCCGGTCTCGGCGCCGCGGTCGTGGTGGCGGCGCTGGCGGACCGGCGGCTCATCCCCGCCGCGGCACTCGGCCTGGTCGGCATCGGCGGCGTCCACCCCTCGGCGATGGTCACCGCCGGGGCGTTCGTGCTGTTCTGGTGGCTCTTCGACGGGCTGTGGCGGCCGGTGCGCGGGCGGGTGCGCGACTTCGTGGTGCTGGCCGGCATCGGCCTGGCGGGGGTGCTGACGCTGCTGCCGCAGGTCCTCACCGTCTCGGAGGAGGCCGACGACATCTCGGCGTTCGAGTTCGAGATCGGCGCCGATCGCGCCGCGACGTGGGGCAAGGCGGTCGCCCTGCAGGTCCGGCACGTCGAGGACTGGGGCGTGCGCTGGGTGCTCCTGTCTCTCGCGGTGCTGGGGCTGCTCGTCATGCTGCGCCGCCGCGTGGTGTGGCCGCTCCTGCTGTGGGGCGGTCTGCTCGTGGTGTGCGTGAACGCCATGAGCGTCTTCGGCAACTGGACCGGCGGCGTGCTCCGAGGGATCGGCAGCATCTACTACAACGACCCCCGCCGGATCGGGGTGGTGCTCGCCGTGGTGGTGGCCGCCGCCGTCGGCGTGGGCGTGGCCGCCACCGTACAGGGCCTGGCGGGTTGGCTGGGCCGGCTCATGGACCCCGTCACCGATCCCGAGGGCCGCGGCGTGGAGCTGGCGCGGGTGGCCGTGGCGCTGGCCGCCCTGGTCGGCGTGGGCTCGTGGGTCGTCCAGGCCTCGCCCGAGTACGCCTCCGCGGCCGGCACCAGCCAGCGCTGGGGCCGCATGGTCGACCAGCACGACCTGCGTGCTTTCCAGTGGTTGTCCGAGCAACCGCAGGCCTACTCAGGACTGATCTACACGAACCCCGACGAGGGCTCCGGGTGGATGTACGCCACCCATGGCCTGCCCTCGACGGCGCGGCACTACCTGCAGCCCGGTTCCACAGCCCCGCTGACGACCTACCTGTTCTCCCGGATGGACCGGGCCGGCGAGGACCCGCGGGTCGATCAGGCGCTCGCCGACCTGGGCGTCACCTACGTGTACGTCAGCCCGCCGAACTACTGGGGGTTCCAGGGGCCCAACAAGCACCTGCTCGACCTGACGACCACGCCCGGCCTGGTCACCGTGTACGCGGATTCTCAGGTACGCATCCACGCCGTGCGCGCCGCGTTCACCGACGCCGAGCTCGCGCAGATCCTGGAGGACTCGCCGTTCCCGCCGGAGCGGCGGACCCCGCTCACCAGGGCGACGGAACTCTACGGGCCGGAGTGAGCTCGCGGGGAACCCCGCGGTCGTATCGTGAACACTGTCCTCCGACAGGGGGGAGCGGCGGCGGGGCCCGTCGCACGAGGGAGGGGAACGTATGCGTGCACTGGTGACGGGCGGGGCCGGGTTCATCGGCTCAACCCTGGTGGACAGACTGTTGGGCGAGGGCCACGACGTGACGGTGGTGGACAACCTGTCGCGGGGGCGGTTGGAGAACCTCGCGGCCGCGCGCGAGGCGGGTGACCGCTTCGTCTTCCACCAGTTGGATCTCACCGACCCGGCGATCGAGGACGTCGTCGCGGAGGCCCGGCCGGAGGTGATCTTCCACCTGGCCGCGCAGATCGACGTGCGCCTGTCGGTCGAGGACCCGGTGCACGACGCCGAGGTCAACGTGGTCGGCACTGTCCGCCTCGCGGAGGCCGCGCGCAAGGCCGGTGTGCGGCGGGTCGTCTTCACGTCCTCCGGCGGGTCGATCTACGGACCCGTCACCGAGCTTCCGGTCGCGGAGACCCGCCCGGTCGATCCGCTGAGCCCCTACGCGGCGGGCAAGGTCGCCGGTGAGATCTACCTGGAGATGTTCTCGCGGCTGTACGGCATCGAGTGGGCGGGCGTGGCGCCGGCGAACGTGTACGGGCCGCGTCAGGACCCGCACGGCGAGGCCGGCGTCGTGGCGATCTTCTCGCAGCGTCTGCTCGCCGGGCAGCCCACCCGGGTGTTCGGCGACGGTGGCAACACCCGTGACTACGTGTTCGTCGACGACGTGGTGGACGCCTTCGTGCGCGCCGCCGAGGTGCCGGCCGCCGCCGGTCTGCGGTTCAACGTCGGCACCGGGGTGGAGACCACCGACCGTGGACTGCACTCGCTGGTCGCCGAGGCCGCGGGCGCGGCCGACGATCCCGAGTACGCGCCCGCCCGCCTGGGCGATGTCGCCCGCTCGGCGCTGGACGCCGGCCGCGCGGCCGAGGTGCTGGGCTGGGTCCCTCAGGTGACGATCCGTGAGGGCGTGGCCCGCACGGTCGACTACTTCCGCGACTGATCCAAGCGGGTTTACTCGCCCCGCTCGTCGCCGTCGGCCTCGTCGGCCGGCTCGGCCGCCCCCGCCTCCTCTGTGGTCCGAGCCTCGGCCGCGTTAGCGTCGAGCGCGGCGGCTCCGACGGTGTTGGGCTGGGGGAGTACGTTCGGGCGGGGGAGGAACGGCCGCAGCAGGTCCGGGAAACCGGGCGCGGGCCGGGCACCGTCGGGCTGCCGCACCTCGAGGCCGCCCTGACCACCCTGCGCGCCACCCTCACCCTGGTCGGCCTCTCCGCCGCCTGTCTCGCCGGTGCCGGGGCCCGCGCCGGGGGCGTCCCCCGGGGCGCCCTCGGTCCCGGCGCCCCCGCCGGGGTCCGGCGCGGGCGCCGCCGGCGCGACGGGGACGGCGGGCGCAACGGGCGCGACCGGTGCCTGACGGACCGGCTGGACGGTGGCGTCCTGCCGCGCGGGGGCCGCGGTCGGCACGGTCGTCGAGGGCGCCTGCGTCGCGACGGGCGTGGAGGTCGCCTCCTCCGAGGCCGTCTCGGTGGGCGGCTCGCCGGTCTCCTCCGAGGTGGTCTCGGTGGTCGTCTCGGAAGTGGTGCTCGCGATCGGCTCGGCGGTGGGGCCGCCGGTCTGGGCGGCCTCCACCTGGGCGCGGGCGCGCTCGACGGCCTGGGCGCTGCGGTGGGAGTCGTACCAGAGACCGGTCGTGATGAGGCTGACGGACAGGACCCCCAGTGCGCTCATCCCCACGGCGGTGAGGGACGGGCGGGTGAACCTGGTGTCGAGCGATGCCATAGGCCCCAGTATCAGACAGCCTCCGTGCGAACGCCAACACCTTCCCCCGCCGCGCGCGTAGCCGGCGGGACGACCGTCAGTCGTTCGGGCGCTTCCCAGGTGACCTCGGCGTCGCCGTAGGGTTCGCGGTCGCGGTGCAGCCAGAGGCCGGCGACATGCCGCCGGAGGACGGGCAGCAGTTGGCCGTCGTCGCCGCGTCGGACGGAGGTGTGGCGGGCGCGGATCTCGCGTTCGCGCCACAGGGGTACCGGACCGCCGAGCATCACGGTGAGCATCGCGCGGAACGCGTCGCAGTCGCGGTCGAACACCCCGCCGTGCCCGCGGGTGCCGTAGACGGGCGTGCCGTCGGCGAAGTAGCCGGTGTCGAGGCGCGCGCCGCCGTCGCCGAGGTCGGAGTGCGACCACTGCCGCCGCAGCCCGAAGCGGACCTGGAGCAGCTCGACGGGATCGCCCGGTGCGGTGAGGGTGTAGCGGCGCACCGGGCCGGGGGCGCGCCAGTCCGACGGCCCCGTCACCCCCACGCCGAGGTCGGGGGATTCGGCGTAGATGACCCGGTCGGCGCGCAGGCCCAGGCGCTCGGCGGTGCCGACGATCCGCCCGCCGTAGGAATGACCCACCACGGTCAGAGCGGCGCCGGGGCACTCGATCTCGATCACCCGGTCGACCTCGCGGCAGAACCGGACCAGCCGCGGCGCCATCGTCTCGGCGTACCGCGGGTTGCCGGCGTCGGCCATGATGTCCTGCGGGAACTCGCCGTCGAGGAACGCGATCACCGCCAGTCGGCCGTCGGCGGCGTCGACGAGGTCCACGGCGACGTCGGTGTTGACGTGCGACATGTCGAGGTTGGTGCCGGTGCCGGGGACGTACACCGCGACCGCCTCGGTGCGCGGCCCGAGGTCGCCCACGACCTCGATCATCCGGCCACCGCGCCGCGGGGAGAAGGCGGGGAAGGAACGACGACGACGACGAGCGTCCCGCCGCGCCATGGTCTCCAGTCTCCCTATGCGCGGGGACCACGGGGTGCCCGCCAGCTGCTCACGGTGGAGGGCCCTGCGCACGGCCACCGCGTTGGCGCGGGCCCGCATCGGCCAGGGCACGCCGTACGTCCCGCCGACGGCCTCGGGCTCGGCGAGGGCGAGCACGCGCCTGTCGGCGACCGGCAGGTGCTCGATCCGCGAGTAGACCTCCTCGGGCTCGGCCGTCGCCCACCCGGCCACGGTCGCGGCCGTGTCGATGCCGCCGGGCGCTATCCCGGTGGCCCCGCTGCCCTCGGCGCTCGGGTCGGCGCGCCCATCTTCCGCGGGCCCGGCGGGCCCCGCGAGCCTGGCCAGGTCGGCGAGCGCGTTGTGCCGGGCCCGGTCCAGCCGCTCGCGCTGCCGGGCGCGCTGCGGCGCGGGCAGGGGATCCGGGCCGTCGAGGTCGTCGACGGAGTCCTCGGCGAGTTCGACCAGCCGGTAGACGCCGGCAAGCTGTTCGTCGAGGCCGCGGGCCTCGCCGTCGATCGCGTCGGCGAGGGCGTCGAGCGCGGGGGATCGGGTCGGTGCGGTGAGCAGGGCGTCGCGGGCGGTCGCGAGGGCGTCTCGCGTCGCCAGGAGGGCGGCGGCCAGCTCGAGCAGCGCGACGACCCGGGCCGGCGGCGGGTTCTCGGGCAGTGCCCCGGTCATCGGATGCCTCGGTGCGGTTGGGACGCGGCCACCGCGCGGGCCGCCTCGCCGGCCGACGCTTCGGACAGCGTGCCGTCCGCCAGGGCGCCCGCGATTTCGGTCAGTCGCGCGATCCTGTCGGCGGCGGGGCTCAGGAGGGCGCGGACCTCGTCGTCGTCGCCCCTCTCGGCCCCCGCCGTGTCGGACGCGTGCCCGCCTCGGGCGCGGTCGAGGCGAGCGCCCGCCACCTCGAGGCGCCGCAGCAGGCGTGCGGCTTCGCCACGCACGGCGTCGTCCACGGGCGGGGTCAGGGCCGCAGCGGGTCGTCGTCCGCCGCCGGCTTCATCGCGCGGACGTCGACCGTGTCGTCGGGACGCACGGCGTTCTGCAGGGCGAGGGTGCGCGCCAGGCGCGAGTAGCGCAGCTCCTGCTCGCGGAACCGCACGTAGGTGGAGACGGTGACAAAAGCGAAGCCCATGACCAGCGCGTACAACACCAGGTCGGTGCCGCGCTGCACGCCGAGGGCGTTGGCGATCACCGTGAGGTCGTCGGGGCGGATCACGGCGTACACCATGAACACCACGAAGAGGACGAACCCGATCTTCACGCCCGCCTTGGCCCGCGCCTTCCGGCGGTTGGCGAGGAAGAACAGCACCAGTGCGGCGCCGGCCAGCAGGAGCAGGACCTTGATCATCGGGGCAGCCTCCGTCCCACGAAGCCGTCGGAGAGGATGTTGATGCCGTTGAGCAGCGACTGCCCCTTGGACATGGAGTATTCGGTGTAGAGGATGTCCACCGGCTGCTCGGCGACCCGCCAGTCGTGCGAGTCCATGAGCTCCACGAACTCGCTGGCGTGGCTCATGCCGTTCATGCGCAGGTTGAGGTCCTCGGCGACGCGGCGGTTGAACACGCGCAGCCCGTTGTGGGCGTCGGTCAGGCCGAGCCGTCGGGTGCGGGGGCTGAGCAGCACCACCGTGCGCAGGACCAGGCGTTTGATGAGCGGCACCTGGTCGTCCTCACCGCGCGGGCGGCCGAAGCGGGTGCCCACGATGATGTCCACCGGCTCGCTGCGCAGCCGCTCGACCATCGCCTGCACGTCCTTGACCTGGTGCTGACCGTCGGCGTCGAACGTGACGAAGTAGCGGGCGCCGGGCTGGGCGCGGGCGTACTCCACACCGGTCTGGATGGCCGCCCCCTGGCCGAGGTTGACCGGGTGCCGCACCAGGTGCGCGCCGGCGCGGTGGATCGCCGAGGCCGAGTCGTCCGCCGACCCGTCGTCCACCGCCACGATGTTGGGGAACGTCTCGCGCGCACTGCGCAGCACGTCCTCGATCACGGTGCCCTCGTTGAAACAGGGCACGATGAGCCACACATCGCGGTTGCCGACGGGGCCGTGGCCGCCCGCCGGTCGGTCCGCCGCTCCCGGCTCGCTGTCCCGCACTCTGTCACCCGTCATCGCGGGTCGATACTATGCGATCAGTCGGACAACCCGGTGATGAGAAGGACGGCGGTTCCCCTGATGGCCATTGACGTGATGCTCCCGTACTACGGGGACGTCGACCACTTCAAGAAGGCCGTGGACAGTGTCCTCGCCCAGACCTACCGGGATTTCCGCCTCGTCGTGGTGGACGACGGCTACCCGGATCCCGAGCCGGCCCGCTACATGGGCGAGATCACCGCGCGCGACGAGCGGGTCTCGTACGAGAAGAACGAGGTCAACCTCGGCGCGAACGGCAACTACCGCAAGTGCGTGGAGATGGTCACCGCGCCGATCGTGGTGATCATGGGTGCCGACGACGTCATGCTGCCCAACTACCTCCAGGTGGTGGCCGACGGGTTCGCCGCCGTGCCCGACGCCGCCGTGATGGAGGTCGGCGTCAGCGTGATCGACGAGAACGGTGCGCCCGTGCGCGGCCTGTCCGACTCGGTCAAGGCGTTCACGCAGCCCAAGACGCAGGGCCGCACGGTGCTGCACGGCGAGAAGCTCATGACCTCGCTCATGCACGGGAACTGGACATACTTCCCGTCCCTGGCGTGGAACTCCGAGTGGGTCAAGCGGATCGGTTTCCGCGAGGGACTGGACGTGGTGCAGGATCTCGCCCTGCTGGTGGACGTCATCACCGGCGGCGGCCACATGATCTACGACCCGACGCTGGCGTTCCTCTACCGGCGTCACTCCGCGTCCGACTCGTCGGTGCGCGCGTTGGACGGGCGCCGGTTCGACGAGGAGGCCCGCTTCTTCGGCGGCGAGGCCGACGCCTTCGCCGCCCGCGGGTGGAAGAGTGCAGAGCGCGCGGCGCGGCTGCACGTCACGTCGCGGCTCAACGCACTGTCGCTGCTGCCGACCGCCGCGAAGGCAGGCAAGCTCGCCGAGGGCGGGAAGAAGCTGCTCGGGCACACGTTCCGCAAGTTCTGAGCCGACAGGGGCGACCCCGGTCGTGTCAGTGGTGGCGTTCCTGGCGATGGAGGCGGTGGTCACCGCATGACCGGGGTGGTGGGTGCGGTGGGGTCGTTGTGATCCCCGCGTCGTGGGTGCCGCACCGGCGTGACGACGGCGAGGTGGTCGGCTGGATCGACATGGCGGTCGCCGAGCCGCTGGTCGTGCCGATCGACAGACTGGGCCGGCCGCTGGACCCGGTCGACGACTGGCACGAGGCCGAGCAGGTCCTCGAGGGAGTGGGCCTGCGGTTCCTCATGGACCGGTATGTCATCGACGAGGGCGACCGCGAGACGGTGGTCCGCATCGCGCATGTCTACGAGGACCGCATCGTGCTCTCCACCGCGCTCACCGACGCGATCGAGGAGGTCGGCCGCGAGATCGTGGTGCCGTTCCCGGCGCCGGCGACGTTGCGCGGTCTGAGCTGAGCCGAATCGGTCTCCCGGCCACGGTCCCTGCGCTACGGTCCTTTGGCGCCGCCGCCGGTGTAGTCGCGTCCGAGGGTGCGGCCGCGGTACGGCGCGGCGCCGTCCCGGCCACCCTCCTGTGCCGGCTCGTCCACGGTCCGCCCCAGCACCGCCGGTGCGACCTTGACGGGGTCGCCGATGATGGCGGTGGTGTTGGTGGCGTTGGTCAGGTAGCCGGCGGGGGTGTGGCCGCGACGGTCCGAATTCTGTCCGGCCCCGGCCGCGCCCATCATCGCGCCCATCGGCATCGCCCCTGCTCGCGGACCGTTGGCCGTACTGGTCGACGACGACGAGCCCATCGTCCCCGGGCCCGTTCCCGCCGTCCCTCCGGGGGCGGAACCGGTGCCGGGCACCCCGGCGGTCGGGCCGCCCGTCCCGGGTCCGGCTGGCCCGCCGGCTGCGTATCCCGCCAGCGTGCCGGCGCCGCCCATCCGCGAGGCCCCCGCACCCGCGGCTGCGGCGCCACCGCCGCCCACCAGCCCGGCGGTGGAGCCGAACCCGCGATCGCGGCCCCGGTTCTCGGTCCCGCCGCGCAGGCCCCGGATCCCGCCGGCCCCCGCGCCCCCGGCGGGCTGGCCGGCCGTGCCGGTCACCGGGGCCATGGGCGCCGCCGCCGCGGTCGTGGCCGCGTTGATCCCACCGCCCGTGCCTGCCTGACCCGCGCCGGGCTGTCCGGCGACCGCGGCGGCTGGCCCACCGCCGTCCGCGGCGCCCGAGCGGGCGGCCAGCAACGCCTGGTCGGTGGCGGCATCGCGCGCCGGGCCCGGCAGGCTCGTCGTCGCCCCCGCGCCATCGGCGGCCCCGCCCGTCGGGCCGCTCGGCTCGGCGCCGGTTGCGCCGGTGAGGGCGGCGAGCGTGGCCGGGTCGGGCGCGGCCGGCTGCGCCGGGCGCGTGATGCCCTCGGTGTTCCAGATCCGCGCCATGTCGATCCCGCCGGGACCGCCCAGTGCGGAGGTCGACACCACTCGGTACGCCGCGGTGAAGTCCAGGTCGTCGAGGTTGGCGTCCATCACCGCGGGGCTGTATTCGGTGTTGACGATCGCCCGCGCCTGCTCCTCGGCGGCGTGCCGGGCGGCCTCGACGTCCGCCTTGACCGACGGCGCCACCGGGCCCGCGAGCCGGCCGAATCCCGGGGTGCGGTTCTCGGCGAGGGCGACGTCGGCGGCCTCCGACGCGATCCGCTGGCGGGTGGTGGCGAACCCGCGCTGTGCCCCGTCGGCTTTTTCGGCGACTGCGGTGAGCTGGCCGGCGAGGGCCGCCGCGGAGTCTGCCAGTCGGTGGGTGGAGAAGGTCGCCTGGTCGGCGAACTCGCCCTGCCAGGCGTGGCCGAGGAGGTTGCCGAGTCCGGACCGCAGGGTGGTCGCGGCGTCGTCGAGCACGGTCGCCGCCTGGGTCATCCGCGCGGCGATGGTCGCGAACTGCTGGGGCTCCAGGGCTTGCGCGGCTTCGGCCATCCGCTCCAGCGGCGAGGTCGACACGTCCTCGGGGCCGACGCGGCCGTAGCCCCCGAGCGTGGTGGTGCCGTCGGCCGCGTCGAGCAGCGCGGTGGTCGACCCGAGCGATCCCATCAACCCGAGGCTCTGAAGCCCGACCGGCTCTTCGGCGGCCTTACCCAGCGCGGCGGCGACGGCCTCGTCCTGCGCCTCGATCAGACCTCCCGCAGCGGCGAACAACATCGACATCGCCCGCGCCTGATCTACGAAGCCGTTCAAGAGCGTCCGCAAGTCCTCTTCAACGAAGAGCGAGTAGACGGTTCCGATCTGTCGCGCCGTGTCGAAAGCGCCGGGGCTGGGAACCTGGCTCATTTGCCACTCGTCGGCCATGGAAATTGCCAGGGCTTTCACAAAAGAATCACAAAGCTTCACACATTCCTGTGCGACGCTTGGCCCCAAGTTAACCGG